>DAOVNV010000055.1 GCA_030630015.1 Desulfuromonadales bacterium
AGCCAGTTCGACATCGGCAAGGAAGCGTTTGTAGCGGCGGATCAGGGAACCGGATATAAGTGGAGATGGAAGGAGCATGACTGTTATTGTAACGACCACAACAAGTGGCGGCAAGGGTTCATCCGTGCAAATTATTTGACTCGCTGGCGCGTCTCACTTAGACTGAGCGTCAATTTGGCTAAAACAGCTGATTTACCAAGATCTTTCGGTACTTATGACGATTTCCGAGACAAACCAGAACAGCCCCGCTCCGCAGCACCCCGACACGGTGCGCATCCTGCCGCTCGGCGGACTGGGCGAAATCGGCCTGAACATGATGACCTTCGAAACGAATGGTCAGATGCTCATCGTCGACTGTGGTTTGATGTTTCCAGAAGCCTATATGCTAGGCATCGATCTGGTCATTCCGGACATCTCGACCCTGTCCGACCGCCAAACGCCTGTCACCGCCCACACCGCGAACACTGGCAGTATGCAGCAGTGCGCCGTCCCGGGCGCCGGGGTGCTGCTGTCGCCCAGCAACAACCCGAAGCGCAAACTGAAATACAGTTGGGAACTGGTCCGGGTTAATGGTTCCTGGGTGGACATCAACACCCAGCGCGCCAACCGGGTGGTCGAAGAGGCTTTGCGGCAGGGCTGGATTGATGGTCTGACCGGATATGAGGTTACTCCGGAGTTCCGCTTTGGCGAAAGTCGTCTTGATTTCATGCTTGAGAAAGGGGGCGAGAGAGTCCTGCTCGAGGTTAAAAATGTTACTCTCTGCTGCCGGCCCGGAGTGGCTTGTTTTCCAGATGCAGTGACTGTTCGCGGCCAGAAGCACCTGCGTGAACTGGCTGCGGCGGTCGAACAGGGCTATCGGGCGGTGATCTTTTTCCTGGTGCAGCGCGGTGAGGCCGAGACCTTTGCGCCGGCTGATGAGATTGACTATGAGTATGGACGTCTACTGCGTTGGGCGGTTGGCTCGGGTGTCGAGGCACTGGCTTATAGGACGGTTGTGACGCCGGAGGAGGTTAAGGTCGGGAAGAGATTGGCCGTTTCTTTGTAAAGCTCAAGGGATGGGCAAAAAGATCTTATCAAAAAAAAGGAATGCAATACTTTGAAAATTGTCGGCCTGATCACAGAATACAACCCCTTCCACAATGGCCACCTGTATCACCTGCAGGAAAGCCTGCGAATAACCGGCGCCGAGGCGAGCGTGGCGGTGATGAGCGGGCATTTTCTGCAGCGCGGTGAACCGGCACTGGTGGACAAGTGGGTGCGTACCGAGATGGCGCTGGCTGCTGGGCTGGACCTGGTGTTTGAACTGCCTTTCCCGTTTGCCTGCAACAGTGCGCCTTATTTCGCTCGGGGGGCGGTGCAATCCCTGAATGGGTTGGGCATTGTCGATGCACTCTGCTTCGGCAGTGAGGCGGGCGAGTTGGAAACTTTACAGGCCGCGGCCAGTTTACTGAACCTCCGAGCGGATGAGGTTGAACGGCAGACTGCCGAACTGCTGCGCCAGGGCGTCAACTACCCGACCGCAAGGGCCAGGGTGTTGCAGCAGATGGCCCCGGAGTTGCCGGCCGAACAGCTTGCCGCGCCGAATAATATTCTTGGGCTCGAATATCTGCGTGCCCTGGAACGTATTGATAGCGTGATCGAGCCTTTCACAATCATTCGCCAGGGTCCTGGTTATTATGACACCTCAGCGACTGGTCAGATTGCCAGTGCAACAGGTATTCGCCAGATGCTGATGGAAGGTCAAAACGTTGACGATTATCTGCCCGAGCATTGTCGTTCGACCTTTCATGAGGCGCGGCAGGCCGGCCAGGATCTTGATACGATAAAATTATTCACTGCCTTGTTGAGTCGTCTGTTGCAGACATCGGAAAGTTTGCATGGCATTTACCAGGTGGAGCATGGACTCGATGTCCGGTTGACGGAAGCGGCGCAGTTGGCGAAGGATTATGCCAGTCTGGCTGCAGCGGTGAACTCGAGGCACTGGACCCTAACGCGCATTCAGAGAATCCTTGCCTACGTTCTGTTGCAGGCAAGCCAGGGTGAGATGCAGAATTTCCTCGAAGCCGGGCCGCTATACCTGCGTCTGCTCGGTATGAGTGAAACAGGCCGGAAGTGCCTGGCAGAGGCCCGCTCAAAGCGGACGCTGCCGATCATCATGGATCCGTCAAAGGGGTCAACTGTCCTGCGCAAATTTTATGGGGCGGGGACGGAGCGGGCGCGACTGGCGGAAGCGATGCTGGCGCTTGATCTGCGAGCAACGCGTATTTACACGGCGCTGATGAAATCACAAAACTTGCAGCATCGGAACCGGGATTTTTTCGAGCCGGTCAGAAGGGGAAACCAAAGGCTTGATGGCCGCGATCAGAATCTATCAAAATCTGTAAAGGCAAAAGCCAAAAAGCTTTAGGTTTTGTTATTGAACCATAGATCTTGATAGATTCTAATCGCGGCTAAAAAAGATTTTGCCTTGGTTTGAATCCTATTCAACAATCAGGTTGGGTAATTCGTCAGTGTCGTCGTGGCGGGGCGGGAAATCCTCGGCCAACAGATCCCCACAAAATTCTATAGCTTCACACAGGGCATCGCAGGCACGTTGCTGATGGATGCCATCGATGACCATTTGCATAACTTTATCCCAAGTCTCTTGGGGGGCAGCGTGGTTGATGCCGTGGTCAGCCAGAACATAGACCCGGTGCTCGAAAAGTGACAGCAGGATCAGGATGCCGGTCCCCTCGCGGGTCCGGTGCAGCCCGTTTTCGATGAAAGCGACCAAGGCTCGCTCCTCGACTTCCTCTGCAATTTCTTCCTTGGAGATCAACAGCTTCTTGAGCGACGGCATCTGCCTGATGATGATCTTGAAAGGCAGATAGGTGAGCAGGAAGATCGGCAGGAAGCCCCAGACGGAGGAATTGCCGAACCCCCAGCTTAAGGTGACGGCGAGGGCCAGGGCAAAGCAACCGGCCCCGATAATCTCTGCCCGTGGGTAGTCATACGATTCACTGATAACCATCGGCACGATCTCCCCGCTGGTGCGTTTCTCGACTTCACGGACAGCCTCCTCAATGCGTGCTTTCTCCTCATCAGTAAAAAATGTTTCCGCTTTCAACCGTTTTGCCATACTACTTTATCCTAATAAAGGTTAAGTATCAGGAGCTCGGAGTTAAACCTCATCGCTCATCGCTCATCGCCCAGCACTCAGAACTGCCATTGTTACCATCCCCCGGATGAACCGCCGCCTCCAAAACCTCCGCCGCCAAACCCGCCGAAGCCACCACCACTGCTGCCGCCTCCACCGAAGCCACCGAAATAGATTCCGCCGCTTCGGTAGCGTCCGCGGCGCGATCCCCCGAGTCCGAAACGAAGGAGGCCCGGCCCCAGAAACAGCAATAAGGCAAGGGCTCCCCATGGGTTTTTACGCTTGCGCTTGGTCGTTGATCCGTCACCCTGGTAGACACCGCGAACAGCATCGACCATCGCCTGGGTACCGGCCAGAACACCGCCGTCAAAATCGCCGCTGCGAAATCGTGGTGTGATCTCCTGGTCAATGATGCGGCCAGCCAGCAGGTCGGTGATCCGACCTTCCAGGCCGTAACCGACCTCGATCCGCATCCGGCGCTCCTCCTTCGCAATCAGCAACAGGGCGCCGTTGTCGTGCCCCTTGCGGCCGATCCCCCAGGTTTCAGCAACCCGTAAGGCGTAATCCTCAAGGTTTTCCCCTTCAAGGCTGGGAATGATCAGGATCGCAATCTGGGTCGAATCGGCTTTATCCAGATTGGTCAGAAACTGCTCGAGTTTCTGGACGGTCGCAGGCTGAAGCAGTGCGGCCCGGTCTTGGACATACCCCTTTGCCGCAGGAATCCCGAGTGCCGAAGCAGAGCCTGCCCAGAACAGGGCTGCGATTATGAGAAGTGCAAAACGAACTCGCATGGTTAGAACTTGACCTTGGGCGCCTGTTCGGCACCGGCTTCTGCCTGAAAGGGCTCTTTCCTCTCAAGTTTGAGCAGGAAGTTGTTGGTCAGGTTATTCGGGAAGGTACGGATTGAGGAATTGAAGACCTGCACCGCCTGGTTGAAGCGCTGACGCGCGACATTGATACGATTCTCGGTCCCTTCCAGTTGATGCTGGAGATCCCTGAAATTCTGACTGGCCTTCAGGTCGGGATATCTCTCGACGACGACGAGAAGACGGGATAAGGCACCGGAAAGCTGACCCTGGGCTGCCTGGAACTGTTGAAGCTTGGCCGGGTCGTTCAAGTCTTCGGCCGAGAGTTTCATCTGTCCGACCTGGCTGCGAGCTTTGGTGACCGCTTGCAGGGTCTCTGTTTCATGGGCAGCATAGGCCTTGACCGTTTCAACCAGGTTGGGGATCAGGTCGGCGCGCCTCTGATAGGTTGCCTCGACATCTGCCCAGGCGCGGAATACGCCCTCTTCGTTCTTCTGGATTTGATTGTAGCCGCAACCGGACAGGCCAAAGACAAGACTGATCAGCAGCAGATAGATAATGCGATGCATATAGTTTCTCCTCAAGGTAAGTTTATGTATTCAGTTGGAATATAGTGATGACCGTCTCCCAAGTAAAGGGGGCGGTCAATCTTTATCTTCCATTTCTTCATGCGTGACTAATGAGGATTCCACTTCGGCGGCCTGAATGACAGACGCCGGCAGGCGCTTACGGCTTTTTACCCCGAGGTCAATGAGATTATGCGCTCTCGAAACGAGGTTGCCTTTGCCGCTCACGAGTTTGTTGTGAGCACTGTCATAGGTTTTTTGAACGCTGCCGAGTTGATCGCCGACCTTTTCGAGATCAGTTACGAAGCCGACGAACTTGTCATATAGACCGCCGGCCTTATCGGCAATCTCCAGGGCGTTTTTGCTCTGATATTCGTAACGCCAGATATTCTGGATGGTTCTCAGGGTGACCAGCAAGGTCGAGGGGCTGACAATCATGATATTCTGTTCAAACGCCTTTTTGAAAATCTCATTGTCCTTTTCGACTGTCAGCATGAAGGCGCTTTCCATGGGGATGAACATCAAAACGAAATCGAGACTTTTGACCTCGGGCAATTCATCATACTTCTTGGATTCGAGACCTTTGAGGTGGGCATTGATGGATATAAGATGGTCTTTGACCGCTCGGTCGCGGTCTTCATCAGTTTCGGCGCTGGTGTATCTTTCGTAAGCGGTCAGGGAAACTTTCGAATCGATGATAATTTCTTTTTTTTCAGGCAGATGGACAATGACATCCGGTTTGAGGAGTTTACCTTCGCTGTCACGGAAGCCCCCTTGTGAATCGTACTCGATCCCTTTGCGCAACCCTGACTCTTCAAGGATCCTCTCCAGAATGATTTCGCCCCAGGTGCCCTGGGTTTTGGTATCCCCTTTAAGCGCTTTGGTCAGGTTCTCCGCATCTTCACTGATTCTCTGATTCAATTCCTGGAGTTTTTGCACTTCCCTGATAAGCGAGTGGCGCTCTTTCCCCTCGTTGGTGTAGGCCTCGGTGACCTTTTTTTCGAATTCACCGATTTTCTCCTTGAAGGGAGCAAGGATGGTATCGAGATTCGCTTTACTTTGATCAGAAAACGCCCTGGTCTTTTCTTCAAAAATCTGGTTTGCCAGGTTCGTGAATTGGGTTTTAAGCTCTTCCCTGGCGTTATTCAGGACGTTCAGGGATTCTTTGGAACGTTTGATTTCTTCTTGCAACTGGGTGTTTATTCTGGTTTTTTCACGTTCGAGCTCGGTACGCTCCTGGACGAGTTTTTCAAGTTGCATGTTCTGGTTCTGGATCGTCGCATCCCGTTGCCTTAATTGCTGCTCGTGGCCGGCAAGTCTCTCCTGCAGGATGGCGATTTCGGTAGCGGTCTCCTGGCGTCCGCTTTCGCGTGCCGCTTCGGAGCGTGATTTGAGAAGCAGAAGAACCGGGCATAATCCCAGAATGAAGCCAAGGATGAGAAACCCGGCAATGGTGAGCAGGTCAGGCATAGCAATCTCTCGGTCGGTAAAGGCTCAACAACCACCACACAATAGCAGGCACATGAACTGTCTGCAAGACGGGATCCTGGGATGCACTTCACCGGAAGGCGCAGAAAATCAGCTATTCCACGTTGTTTGATGCAAACGAGAGGGTAGGGGAAACACTTGGAAAATCAGGCGCCGCAGTATTGACGCAGATCTTGCGCAAAGAGGTCCAGGCTGTCGGTGGTCAGACGAAGCGGGGTCTGACAATTACTGCAAACCTGTTGTCGGCCCGGGGCGATCTCATGGAAGTTACAAGTCTGCGGTTTGTTGCATTCAGGACAAACAAGGCGTATTTGCAGATCCATGGCGCACTCCCGTTCAACGTTGGTTACTTTGGAACATTTTAATTTGAGAACGTGAATAATGTCAGAGGTTGAAATGGAAATCAAGTAAAAAATACAACGGTATTTTATGGGGATTAAATGCGTAGGGCTTTAGCCAAAGTTTCGACAACCAGCCCACCCGTTTTGTGCGGGTTGGTTCCAAATGCCAGGATGCCGTCAGTATGGCCTCCCATAACGAGCAGACATGGGTCGGCTGCTGAAAGGGCCGCATGGATACGGGTCACTTCCATGGCTATTTGCGGTGTGCCGCACAGGGCTGATTCTGCTGTGGCGGGGAGATCAAGAAGCTTCTGGCGGATGTAGATGTCAGGACTATGCAGGTGCATGACCCATTCAATAGCCGGATTTGCTTGGTAGAGGAGGCCATGAGTGAGCGATTCCGAAGAAGGTTTGATCGGTCCGATAGCTGTGACTTTGTTGAGAGGCGAGTCACAGTCGAGAACAGTGACGTAATGTTGGGGTTGTAATGTCGGCAATCCGCCTGTCTGGGTGCCGCTGATGATAAAGGCGTTGCCGGTATGGTCCGGCGGCCAAACGCGCCGACTGAGATTGCCAAATCCAAAACCGTCGTAACGGGCAGGGTCCTGTCCCAGCAGACCGAGCTGTCGAAAAATCTGTCGCCAGGCATTCAATTCGATCAGAACTTCTGCGGCAGGTGGTGGACCTGGTTTGAAATCGAGTTGAAACTGGATAACGCCTTCAGGACCGGGCATGGGAACCTCTGAGGCAGTGGCGAGTGGCGGGTGGCGAGGGACGCGAAAAACCACAAGCTCCTTGAGTTAAATAGACCGGCTTCTTTTGCTGGTATTTTGCCATCGATGGGCCTTTATAAGTTTTTTCCAGCCACTCGCGACTCGTTACCCGCTACTGCTCTAAAAAATCCACTGCCACGATACTGCTGGTAATCGTCTTGATATAGGCGACAACCTTCTGATGTTCGGAGTGGACCTGGTAGCGTTGCAGGGCCTCGAGATCTGCAAAACTTGACACCAGGGCCAGATCGTAGGAGCGCTCCGACCGGATGATGTCTCTTCCGACGCGGAAATCTTCAATCTCGTTGATGACGCTCGGAAGCTTGAGCAAGGCGTCTTCTGTATGTTGAATGTCGGTTTTACTTGTCCCCGGATTAAACTTGAAAAAAACGATATGAGTCAGCATGCTTTTCTCTCCTGGGTCAGATTAAGTCATGGGGAAATACCCTTACAGAATTAATTCTGAAGTAGATCGAAGGTGTCGAGAACAATCCGCGTTTCTGTATGGAGTCTGAGGATCGTGTTTTCAACCTGAATCATTTT
This sequence comes from Desulfuromonadales bacterium, assembly GCA_030630015.1. Lineage (GTDB taxonomy): Bacteria > Desulfobacterota > Desulfuromonadia > Desulfuromonadales > BM103 > JAQYVZ01. Next base: position 7,654 of record DAOVNV010000055.1, read on the forward strand.
CGTTCCGACAGGGGCGGGCGGCAGACGTTTCAGAATTTCTCCGGAGAGGGGGATACCGCTGCGATAGACCTGGTAGTCCAGCCTTTTTCCCGGAGCCACTTTCTTTTGCCAACCGGGCGGCAGACGTTTGCCGTGGGTTCCCTTTTTCTTGATCCCCCGTGGAAGGGTCTGAGAGGCGGAAGGTGTTTTCTGGCGGGATTGCCCCTGTAGAATTCCGGTTCGGATGATGTGCCTTTCGGCTGCGCTGAAGTGCCCGGACTCAACGCTTTCAGACACGGCATTCGCCGGGGCGGGTTCCCCATTTTTCTGTTTTGCGGTCGCCGGTAGTGCGAACATCACCAGCAGGACGAGTAAAGCCAGGTAGCGCAGCATCATGATCCGTCTTCTCCGTTCGGTTCTTCCCCTCCATGAGTGTCGAACCACTTCAGCATAATATATTTAAGTCTGGCTGTCATCTGGATCCTGATTTTGGCGAGTTCTGGTGCTGTTATTGGAAACATGGGCGATCTGGAGTATATTTATTAGATGCATGACCGCAATGCGGTCCATGACGGAACCCGGGGTTGCCGATGCAGAACGATTTTGATTTCAGTGTGTATTCAAAATGTTTTCAGAGCACGGCAGTCTCGGTGCTGGGGGGAGTACGAACTCCGGTAGAGATTGCCGGAGGTACGCATCTGCTCGTGGCGGCCGTTGAGCATGACCTGCTTCGTTTCGGTGATCGGGCAGTTTTGGACTGCATGGCCTGTCGCCCGGGTTGCAGCTCCTGTTGCATCCTTAATGTTTCGGTCCTTTTCCCTGAAGCAATTGCCCTCTGCCGTTTTTTGTGGAGCCGTTTGAGTTACGAAGCGTTGCTGTCGGTTCGCGACAGGATTGAAGAGCTCTATATTCGTACCCGTTGGCTGGACGACGATGAAAGAGCCGCTATTCACGAGCCCTGCGCGTTCCTGGATGAGGATGGCCGCTGCCTCATTCATCCTGCCCGTCCATTGCTGTGCCGTTCCGTGACGTCCCTGGACCCGTCCCTCTGCAAGGAGGTGCTGGCGGCACCCCCTTTTTCGGAGGCCGGCACCGTACCGATGAACCTGTTTCAGAAGGGCCTGATGGAGGCCGCCTATCACGGCTTTTCCTCGGCCCTGAAGCAATTGGGTCTCGATGACCGGGCCTGGCGTCTGACTTCGGCCGTACACCGTTTGCTTTCCGTGCCGGGAGCTACCGGAGAGTTTCTCGCAGGTAAGCAGGTTGCGCGGAACTGATCTCTTCGCCGTTGCAGGGAATGGTTCCCGATGGCACCTGTCAGTTCATTATGTTAGAATGAACAGGCGGAAGGCAGGGGCTCAGAAGAGGATGATCTCGTGGGAAATGATGCATCTGGCAATCAGACGCGACCGCATATTGAGGACGGATTCCGGACCAAGCAGCCGCCGATGTTCAAGGTGCTGATGCACAATGACGACTATACCTCCATGGACTTTGTCGTTGAAATGTTGAGATCTGTGTTTTACAAGTCGCCGACCGAGGCCAATCGCATCATGCTTCACATCCATTTCAAAGGTGTCGGGATTTGCGGAGTGTTCCCCTACGAGATTGCTGAAACCAAAACGGCAAAAGTTCATGCTCTGGCGCAGGCCGAAGGCTACCCTCTGCGCTGCAGCCTGGATCGTGTATAGAGGGTTGTCGACAGTCGCCCAGTGGAGTTTTCAATGTTTAATCAGGATGTCCAGATTACCTTTTCTCTGGCGGTTAGAGAGGCTCAACGTCGTCATCACGAATTCTTGACGACCGAGCATGTTCTCTATGCTCTTCTGTTCGAGGAACAGGGTCAGGAAGTTGTTCTTGCCTGTGGTGGTGAAGTTGAACGATTGCGACACAGCCTGGAGGAATTTTTCGATCAACACCTGGAGTCAATCGACGTCGAAGAGGATTTTGTCCCGGAGCAGACGATCGGATTGCAGCAGGTCCTGCAGCGAACTGTGGCTCACATGCAATCCTCCGGCAAGCAGGAGGTTGGCCTGGGTGATCTCCTGGCTGCGATCCTCGAACAGGAAAACAGCCATGCTGCCTTACTCCTCCAGGAAGAGGGGGTGAGTCGTTTCGATATCCTGAGTTATATTTCGCACGGTATTACTAAGCATCCCCGCCAGGAGCCCGTTGAGCCAGACAGGAATGATGTTCCGGAACAAAAGCAGGCCCCTTCGGCCAAGAAGCCTGTCAGAAAGGTTGACCCGCTGCGGGCCTATACCATCAACCTGCTGGAACGTGCCAGGGAAGGCAGGATCGATCCCCTGGTCGGTCGAACAGCAGAACTGGAACGCTCTATCCAGATCCTGTGCCGTAGACGCAAAAACAACCCGATTCTGGTCGGTGAGCCTGGGGTCGGTAAAACGGCCATAGCCGAGGGTCTGGCCCTGCGCATCTACAACGATCAGGTTCCCGAACTGCTCAAAGACGCCGAACTGTTCGCTCTGGACATGGGGGCTCTTCTGGCAGGCACAAAATACCGGGGAGATTTTGAAGAGAGGCTCAAGGCGATTGTCCGCGCCCTGGAAAAGCGTCCCCGGGCGATCCTGGTGATCGATGAAATCCACACGATTGTCGGAGCCGGCGCCACCAGTGGCGGCTCTCTGGATGCCGCAAACATTCTCAAGCCTGTTCTGTCCACCGGAGATCTGCGCTGTATCGGTTCGACAACCTACGAAGAGTATAAGAATCTGTTCGAAAAAGACCGGGCTTTGTCCCGGCGTTTTCAGAAAATCGATATCCTGGAGCCGAGTGTTGCCGAGACAGTGGACATTCTGAAGGGGCTCAAAAGTTACTACGAAGAACATCATGGCGTGACTTACACGGCGGCAGCGCTTGAAGCGGCGGCCAGGCTGTCAGAGCGTCATATCAATTCCCGGCGCCTTCCTGACAAGGCAATCGACGTTATTGACGAAGCTGGGGCCTATCGTCGACTTTATCCCCGGCAGCGCAAAAGCATCGGGGTTGCCGATATTGAAGCAGTTGTTGCCGGGATCGCGCGAATCCCCGTGCAGAAAATGACGGGTGCCGATCGGCGAAAGCTGAAAAGTCTCGATCTGGCGCTCAAACGGCAGGTGTTCGGCCAGGATGAGCCGATCGACCATCTCTGCCGCTCGATTCGCCGAGCCCGCGCGGGATTGGGACAGCCGGAGAAGCCGACCGGATCTTTCCTCTTTACTGGTCCGACCGGAGTGGGCAAGACCGAAGTGGCCAAGCAGCTTGCCCTGCAGATGGGAGTGGAATTCCTGCGCTTCGATATGAGTGAGTACATGGAGAAGCACTCGGTATCGCGCCTGATCGGTTCACCTCCCGGATATGTTGGTTTTGACCAGGGCGGACTGCTGACAGATGCCGTTATTCGCAACCCTTACGCGGTGCTTCTGCTGGATGAAATCGAGAAGGCCCACCCGGATATTTTCAATATTTTGCTGCAGGTCATGGATCACGGCTCATTGACCGACAACAGCGGACGCCAGGCCGACTTTCGCAATGTGGTCCTGATTATGACCAGTAATGTCGGTGCGCGTGAGATGAGCAGCACTCCCATCGGTTTTGGAGAGCGTGTTCCAGGTGGAGCCGGGCAGGCCGTGGAGAAGACATTCTCTCCCGAATTCCGCAACCGGCTGGATGCGGTTATCTCTTTCCGCCCGCTTGATGAGGCGGTGATGGTCAAGGTGGTCGACAAGTTCATTGCCCAGTTGCAAACCGCTCTCTCGGAACGAAAAGTCACCTTGCAACTGACCCGGGGCGCCCGTCTCGATCTTGCCAGGCGCGGCTATGATCCCGTCTTCGGTGCGCGGCCACTCGGTCGATTGATCGAGACCGAGTTGGGGGACCATCTCGCTGATGAGATGTTGTTCGGCCATCTGGTCAGGGGCGGTGCGGTCCGTGTCGGCCTCAAAGCGGGCAAGCTGGATTTCAGATTTAGCTGAAATCCGCTACGCGGAACGCGGGACGAGGGGCGCGGAAAGCTGAAAACCAAGAAGTTCGCATCAGCCAGCTTAGCCAACTTTTCTGTAAGTAATTGCAACCCTGCTCCAATGAGGACTCTGAGGACGCAGTTTAAAGGTTTCCGCGTCCCTCGTCCCGCGTCCCTGTTCTTTATGCCTGTATTCCGTCTGAGTGAAGAGCTGA
>DAOVNV010000113.1 GCA_030630015.1 Desulfuromonadales bacterium
CGGTGATCTCGGAGTGCAAACGGTGTACGGCGTCATCTACCCGCCGCAGGTGGCGTTGGTCGGCCTGGGTCGTATCAGCGAACGCCCCTGGGCCGAACAGGGGCTGCTGGGGGTACGGCCGGTGTTGACCGCAACCCTGGCCGCCGATCACCGGGCCAGCGATGGACACCTGGGAGCCCAATTCCTGGATGCAGTCAACCGCTTCCTGCAGGAGCCGGAAAAGTTATGACCGAAGCAGAAATCCGGGCCGCCATCGTCTCCGGCCTGGCACAGATTGCCCCCGAAGCCGATTTCGAAGAGCTCCCTGCCGGGGAGAATCTCCGCGAAGAGCTCGATATCGATTCCTACGACTTCCTCAGCCTGCTCATCGGTCTCAACGAGGACCTCGGTGTAGAGATCCCCGAAGAGGACTATGAAAAACTGGTCTCGCTGGCAGACCTCATCGATTATCTCTTCAAGCGTCTCAACTGAGCCTCCACCACAAGAGCGACAAGAGGTTTCTAGGAGGCTGTCCCTGTTGTCGCCTGTACAAGTTGCGCTGCGATACTGTCCACGCTCGTGTCGGGAAGAACCCTGATGACCCCTTTCAATTCCTCCGGGCTCAAGGGCTCCTCGTGGGCCAGCTGATACTGCAGAACCCCCCTGGTTGCCTCAGAAATCTGACCCGCCTGACGAATCCGCCTTTCAATACGCTGCTCCAACTTCTCCTCCGCCATGGGAAAATCGAGGATGATCATGGGGATCTGCCGGTTTTCTGCAAGCAGCCGCATCGATTCGCGGGCCTGCCGCTTGATAAAGGTGGCATCGACGATGGTGGTGAAGCCTGCACAAAGCAGCGATTCTGCCAGTTCCTGCAACCGTTGGTACGTTGCTGTGGCGGCACTCGCATTGTAGATGCCGCCGCCGACCTGGGAATGGCTGGTCGCAGTCGCCGCAAGGCCGTGCAATCGCTTGCGTTCCACGTCGGAATGGATACAGATCGCACCGCAGTACGGGGCCAGTTCGTTGACGAAAGTCGTTTTGCCAGATCCGGAAAGCCCGTGAGTGATGATCAGCAGCGGGTGGGCTACAGCCGTGTAGCCTGCGGCAAGATCGAGATAGCTCTGCGCCAGCCGTTGATCTTCAGCCCGCTCCGCTGCCGTCAGGTCCGCCTGGGCCAGGCGCAAACAGGCCACCTTGGCGCGCACCATGGCCCGGTAAACTCTGTAGAAGTTGAGCAGTGCCATTCCCGGATAATCACCGGTCTCCAGGAGGTAGCGGTTAAGAAAAAGCCAGCCGAATCGCTCCTCCCCCCGGTCATCCAGGTCCATCACCAGAAAAGCGATCTCATTGACCAGGTCGATCCAGCGCAGGTTTTCATTGAACTCGATGCAGTCGAAAAGCAGCGGCTCTTCGTTAAACCAGGCCATGTTGCCCAGGTGGAGGTCCCCATGGCCCTCGCGAATGAACCCCTCTGCTTTGCGCTGCCGCATGAAATCCTGCAGCCGCGAGAAAGCCGTTCGGCTCCAGCCTTCCAGATCATTCAGCCTGCTCTGCATGGCTGGCGGCAACAACGGTCCGAGTTGGGCGAAGTTCTGCAGAATCGGTTCGACGATCGCTTCCGGGGAGCCAAATTCCTGTGCCTGCCCGGCGACAAGCGCCTGTTGGTGCACCCGAGCAAGCATGCTCGCGAATCGCGTCAAATGATCAGCTGTCAACTGCCCCTGTGCCTGCATCCGGTCGAGTTGCTGCTCTGCAGGAAAACGCTGCATTCTGACCGCATAGTCGAGGACAGGTTCGTCGCCCAAGCGGGGACGGTCCGCCGAACCACCAATGCTGACGACCTCGAGATAGAGCTGCGGCGCAAAGCGCCGGTTCAGGCGCAGCTCTTCGTGACAGAAATGGCGGCGCCGTTCCAGGGTTGAGAAGTCGAGGAAACCGAAATCAACCGGCTTTTTAAGCTTGTAGGCAAAATCCCCGGCCAGAAAGACCCAGGAGATGTGGGTTTCAACGAGCTCGACCCTGTCGACCGGGTGGCCGTAAAAATCTGGATCGAGCATCGCGTTAACAAGTGTATTCTGAGCTGGATTCATGGCCCTGCTCCGAACACGCTGGCCGCAGGCACATGCTGTAGCGCGACCGGCATTTTGTTGTGATACTTATAGCCTAGTTGAAAAAATGGCGATCTCAACCAGCAACTGATCTTTTTCCGTAAGGAAGGCCGATGTAGGAGCGACCTCCCGGTCGCGAACTTTTCGCGGTCTGAAGACCGCTCCTACGAAGAGACTATGGAGGGAATTCAGTCAACGGTCTGTTTGAGAAAATCGAGGGCCGCTTCGGCATCCGGTACAATCTGTCCGCCGGAGGCGCAAAGCGCCTCGATCTTCTGCCAGGCCTGGCCCTGGATGTAATCCTGATCCGGATCGGGGCTCACCAGCAGCACGGGAATGCCATGCTCGAGTGCCTCACTGGCAAGATCAAGATTGGCGAGATTGCCCGAACCCCAGAAGGTGGGTGCAACGACCAGAAGATCGGAGGACATGCACAGGCTCCTGGCTGAATCGAGGGCAGCCTGAGACATGACACAGAAGGGTTCCTCCAGGATGATTTCGAGGCCGAGGGCACTGGCCAAGACCTGATCGGAATCACCGCGGTTCAGCGGTCCAGCCGTAACGCTGCAGCCAGCCACATGCAGGCGCCTGAGAAGTTCGCCACCGCTGCCGCCGCCGCAGATCAGGTGAACTTTTGGTGATGCTTCCCGCCAGGTCCCGACTCGGCCGACCGTGTAGATACGCGGCGCTCCGGTGTAGGGGTTGGCTTCCACCTTGACATCCACCCGAAAAACCTCCCTGAGCGTTTCAGCAGTCAGCACCTGGTCCGGGGGGCCGATTGCCGCGGCAGCACCATCAGCGCGCAGCAGAAGGATCCGGTCGGAGGTTTCCGCCGCCAGGTCGAGGTCATGCGACACCTGGACTACCGTCAGCTGCTCTTCGCGATTGAGGCGCACCAGCAGCTCGGAAATCTCCAGACGGTGATCCAGGTCGAGATGGCTGGTCGCCTCATCCAGCAGCAGAACCGGTGTTTCCTGGGCCAGAGCCCTGGCCAGCAGCACTCTTTGCAGTTCGCCGCCGCTCAGGTCAGTCACCGGACGCCCCTGCAGATGCAGGGTGTCAGTCACGGCCAGCGCCCGCTCGACCGCTCTCTGGTCCGTGGAAGAAGTCCCCGTAAGACCGTGCTGGTAGGCAAACCGCCCCATCATCACCATCTCCCGCACCGGATAAGGGAAGGGCAGTGTCAGAGATTGGGGGACCACCGCCGCCAAACGGGCCATCTCCTTTCTGGCGATCCGCGAGGCTTCGCCTTTTTCCCACAGGACGCGGCCTTGGTCCGGCGTCAGGACGCCGCGCATCAGCCGCAAAAGGGTCGACTTACCGCAGCCGTTGGGGCCAAGAATGCCAAGGATCTCGCCCCGCCGAACCTCCAGGTCGACACCCTGCAGCACCGGGGCGCTTGCATAGGAAAAATGCAGCTTCTCAACCGTGATCATCGCCCCCCCTCCCGCTTGCGCAGCAGATACAGGAAAAAGGGTGCGCCGATCAATGCGGTCACGACACCGACCGGGATTTCAGCCGGAGCAAGCAGGGTGCGTGCAAGGGCGTCTGCCGCGACCAGGAAAACCGCACCGGTCAGAGCCGAGGCAGGCAGCAGACTGCGGTGGACCGGGCCCCAGATCAGGCGAACCACGTGCGGCACCGTCAAACCAACAAAACCGACCAGCCCAGCTTGGGCCACCGCCGCCGCAGTCAGGGCGCCAGCCGCGACGAACACCATCAGGCGGGCGCGGCCGATATCAAGGCCGAGGTCTGCGGCGACCTCCTCTCCCTGGGTAAACAGGTCAAGTGCACGGGACTGGCTCCACAGCAGCAGGAAAGCTGCGATGGACCAGAGCGCCAGCCAGGGCAGCCAGGCCGGATCAGCCAGGGCGAGATTGCCGGCCAGCCAGAAGATAGCCATGCGCAGTGGGTCGCTGGGTGTCAGCCAGAGCAGGAAGAGGAGCAGCGCTGATGCCAGGCTGCCGACCATCACCCCGGAAAGGATGAGGGTGTGAGGGGAGCCCCGGTGAGCCTGGGCGACCCAGTAAACCAGGCCGAGCGCCCCTAGAGCCCCCGCAAACGCCGCAAACGGCAGAACCAGCGGCGATGAGGCTCCCACGGCAATCGCGGTCACGGCACCAAGCGCCGCACCACCGGAAACCCCCAGGATATACGGGTCAGCCAACGGATTGCGCAACACCGCCTGGAAAGCGCCGCCGGAAGCTCCGAGCGCAGCACCAACCAGTGCGGCCAGCAAGACCCTGGGCAGGCGGATTTTCAGGACCACGGCACTATGCGTAGGAGAAGAGGCCTGTCCGGTGAGAACAGCGAAGAGTTCGCTGAAGGATAGCGGCAGGGTTCCCGCCCAAAGTGAAAGCAGCAGGACCAGTACGAAAGCAGCGCTGAGAATCGGCAGCCAGGATCCGGCCTTGCGCTCGCTCATCGTTCACCCATCACTTCCGGCTTCGACCCGACCCGCCCGAAAGCCTCTGCCAGGGCCGCCGCGCCGAGTCCCAGCCGTGGGCCGGGACGGCTGACCCAGTCGGGCTCAATGCTTACAATCTGGTTGTTCCGGACGGCCTTGATTTCCGGCCAGTCGGCAAACAGCTTCACCGGATCGACTTTACCTGGATGTGAAGAGATCACGATGATATCGGGGTCGGCTGTCAGCAGCGATTCACTCCCCCAGGTCGGATAACGGTTCGGTCCGGGAGGGACCAGGTTCCGCCCACCGGCGACCCGGATCAGATCATCGATCAGGGTCCCGGGCCCGGCAACCACCAATGGCTGGGTCATGACGCAGAACACCACGCTGGGAGATTCACGGCCGCTAGCAGAAACTCTGACCCGCTCGATTGCCTCGTGCAGCCGTCGGGCAGCCTGCTCCCCGGCTTCTGCGACCCCCACAACCCGGCCGAGATTCCGGATCGTGGCAATCGTCTCCCGAACCCCCTTCGGATAAACGATGTAGACGGCAATTCCCAAAGCTTCGATCCGCGACAACAACGCCGGATTGGCAGTGTCTGCGGCAAGGATGACCAGATCCGGGTCGAGGCTGGCCACAGCCTCGAGGTTGGGGTCGGCATAGTCACCGACCTGTGTTTTATTCGCCGCCCGGGGCGGGTAGGTGCAGAAGCGGGTCACGCCGACCAGCCTGTCGTCGGCACCCAGTTCATAGAGGATCTCGGTAACACTCGGTACCAGGGAGACAATCCGCTGCGGCATCGCTGCAACCTCGACGGACCGGCCCATGGCATCGGTCCAGGCAACCGCCTGGACCGACACTGGCCATGTCACACAGACGACCCACAAAAAGATTGTCGCTATCCGGACCACCAACCAACTCCTAGAAGTTCAGGCTCGCCCCCAAGTACCCGGCGATACCGGGCGTACCGAAGCCGCTGACTTCCTCATACTCCTCATCAAACAAGTTTTCAACCCGGCCGGTCAACCGAAAATTCTCGGTGACGTCATAGGATGCCGCCAGGTTGACGACCGTATAAGCCGCCAGGGTTTTAATCTGACTCCAGTCTTCACTGTCAATATCGTCCCGCTCGCCGACATGAATAATGTCGAGGTTGACCTCACCGCGAATCGGCAGGCGGTAATTCAACATGAGATTATACTTGTTGCGTGGTCGGCGCAGCAACTCATCACCCGTGGCACAATTTTCTGTATCCGTATAAGTATAGCCGGCCGCAAGGGTCAGAGCATCCACCGGTCGAAGCGACAAGGTCAATTCGACCCCTTGGGTTCTGGCCTTGTCAATATTTTCATACTCGTATTTGAAGGTCGCCGGATTATAAAGCGTATTGATCAGCTTGTCGAAACGGTTTTCAAACCAGGTGACACCGAAGCTGGCGCGGTCCTCCCAGAAGGACTGTTCCACCCCGACATCCCATCCCCGGCTTTCCTCCGGGGACAGTTCCAAGTTACCGCTGACCCAGACCGAGTTTTCGTACAGCTGGGCGAGGGTCGGCGCCTTGAAGGCCGTCCCGTAGGTCGCCTTGAACTGGGTGCCAGTTGCCTCGACAAGGTAACTGGCCGTCAAGCGCCAGGTTGTATGGGAACCGAAACGGGAATGGTCGTCCATGCGCAGGCCTGCTGTCGCGACAAAACCGTCCCCCAGACGGACCTGGTCCTGCAGGTAATAGCCTGCGATCCGAGCCGATTTTTCGCTAAACTTGTTGAGGGAGGATGTCGGCAAACCGGACCACCAGTCAAGATAGGTGCGGTAATCACTGCTCTCGGCGGTTTCTTCTTCGTAATCGGCACCGAAAGTGAGCGTGTTGGCCTGGTTCAGGGCAAGATTGTGCTGCCAGTCCACCTTGGCCAGCTGGCTGTCGTATTGCGTCCGGATCGAATCGAAGGGATGATCAGCATCCGGGTCATCACTGTTCGAACGATCATAGTCGGTCAGTGAGAAACCGAGCGTCTGTTCCCAGAACCGGTCGAACAGGAACAGGTGGGCCTGGGCCCGGAAGTAGGTGGACCTGGTATCAAAGGTGTTGTTCGGATCGTCCCCATAGGGTCCTGCGAAGGTGTCCAGGTCCGCATCCGCATCGACGGTGCGGAAAAACAGGTCCAGGTCCAGATCGTCAGTCGGCGTCAGTCCGAGACGGAGTGAAGCCGATTTTCGCTCGTAGCCGTCCTTTTCCCTGTTGCCGTAGTCGGTCCCCGCCGCAGAAATCCCTTCCGATGTCAGCAGAGCCCCGGCGACGGAATAATTGACCCGGTCAGTCCCTCCCTGAACGTTGAATTTGCCCTGATAGGTCTTGAAGCTACCGGCTTCGGCCGACAGGCGTCCCGACGGTTTTCCGGCGCCCCGCCTTGTGATGATGTGAATCACGCCGCCCATGGCATCTGAACCGTAGAGGGTGCTGCCAGGCCCGCGCACGATTTCGATCCGCTCGATATTTTCCACCGGCAGGGTGGCAAAGTCGAACGACCGGCCGGGGTTACTCGGATCATTAACCTCGATACCGTCGACCAGGACCAGGGTGTGGCCGGAATTGGCGCCACGCAAAAACACCGAGGCCTGCTGGCCCAGGCCGCCCGAGCGAACCACATCCAGACCTGGCACGCTACGCAGTACATCGAGCAGATGAACCGCCTGGCGACTCTCAATCTCCGCGCGGGTAATTACAGTCACGGAACTACCCACCTCGCTCATGGGCATTTCAACCCTGGTCGCGGTGACCACCATCGGGTCGAGAACCGTCACTTCGGCGGCAACCAGACCGGGCGCCAGCAGGGCGGCCCCGGACAACACAGCAATCAGAAACTTTTTCATCTTTTCCAGCTCTCCTTTTCACCTGGATCCGTGAGTACCCGACGGATCCAGGAGGCAATGTCCCGGGAACCGCAGCCGCTCAGTTGTCAGCACAACAGACCGGTTGCTTGAGTCGGACAAAGAAGGCACAAATAGAAAAAGCCCGCACACTCTGCCAAGTGCGCGGGCTTCCCGTTTTTGAAACTCCGCTTTATCCACCCTCCCATTCCCGGGGAGGTTCATGTGGGGCGTTCAATCCGTCAGGTCTTCTGGCTCGCGATTCATCCTCCGGGCCGCCTTCCCGATCTTTCGATCAGTGGCATCCGACCCTTCGTCCTCGCTCACAGCGGCGGGTCCGCGGGGGCTTTGAACCCCACTTCCCTGCAAGCCCTTGCGGGCTCCGGTGAACATTTTCAATAATGTCCGGCAAACCTACCTGAAATCGGTTGTCATGTAAAG
>DAOVNV010000272.1 GCA_030630015.1 Desulfuromonadales bacterium
CGCCACACCGAACCGCTCAATGGCGACGGCCAGACCGAAACCGAACCGGTCTACTCCGATCAAACCTGTGATAAATGCAATGCCCAGATGCTGATCAAGGAAGGTCGCTACGGTAAGTTCCTGGCCTGTTCGGCTTATCCCGACTGCAAGAACATCCAGCCCCTGGAAAAGCCGAAAGGCACCGGCATCGCCTGCCCCGAGTGCGGCGAAGGCGAACTGATGGAGAAGAAGAGCCGGCGCGGCAAGATCTTCTATTCCTGCAATCTCTACCCCAAGTGCAAATATGCCCTCTGGAATCTGCCGCTGGCAAAAACCTGCCCCAAATGCGGCTTCCCGATCCTCGAAGAGAAGACCACCAAACGGCAGGGCACGGTTCATCGCTGCCCCCAGGAAGATTGCGATTACAGTCTGCAGATTGCCGAGCCTGACAAGGGCGGCAAGGACTGAGCTCTTCAGAAATGATGGTGAGCCATCACCCCATGCCCGACCCAAATCCCCACGCTATCAACAGTACCGGCAGGGTAACTGTCATCGGCGGCGGCCTGGCCGGCTGCGAAGCCGCATGGCAAGCCGCATGCCGCGGTGCACAGGTCGATCTCTATGAGATGCGCCCCGCGCAGATGACACCAGCCCACTCCGGCAGCCAACTCGGGGAACTGGTCTGCTCCAACAGCCTGCGCGGTACCGGCATGCACAACGCGGTTGGCCTGCTCAAAGAAGAGCTGCGGCGCTGCAGCAGCCTGTTCATAGAGGCCGACGATGATCAAGCGGTGCCCGCCGGCGGTGCGCTCGCGGTTGACCGGGAGGGGTTTGCCGACTATCTCACTGAAAAGATCAGCAACCACCCGTCAATCACCTTGCACCGCGAAGAGATCACCAGCATCCCTTCAGGCGACCCGGTCATCATCGCAACTGGCCCCCTGACATCCGAGGCGCTGGCCAACGAGCTTGCCCACTTGACCGGCGAAGAGCATCTCTATTTCTATGATGCCATCGCGCCGATCATCGAGACCGACTCCATCGATCGCAGCAAGATCTACGCGGCCTCCCGTTATGGCAGGGGCACGGCGGACTATTTGAACTGTCCTCTCGACCGCGATCAGTACCTGACTTTCGTCGAAGCCCTGAAAACAGCCGAAAAGGTCACACCGCACGATTTCGAAAAGGTCCTGCATTTCGAAGGCTGCATGCCGATCGAGGCCCTGGCGGAACGTGGTGACATGACCCTCGCCTTCGGCCCGATGAAACCGGTCGGCCTGCCCGACCCGCGCACCGGCAAGGACCCGTTTGCCGTGATCCAACTGCGCCAGGATGACCGGCACGCCAGCCTGTACAACATGGTTGGTTTCCAGACCAAGCTGACCTATCCGGAGCAGCAGCGTATTTTCAGGACCATCCCCGGCCTGGAGCAAGCGCGCTTTGCCCGACTTGGCAGCATGCATCGCAACACCTTCCTGAATGCTCCGGCCTGTCTGAATGAAACCCTGCAGTTGCGTGATGCGGCCCGTCTGTTCTTTGCCGGACAGATTACCGGCGTGGAGGGATATGTCGAATCGGCGGCCTGCGGTTTTCTTGCGGGGTTGTTTGCTGTTCAGCGTCTGCAACAGGCAGAACTGACGCCGCCACCGGAAACGACGGCTCTAGGCGCCCTGCTCAATCACCTGTCGACAGCTGCCCCCAAGGGCTTCCAGCCGATGAACGTCACTTACGGCCTCTTTCCGCCGCTACAGAAGCGCTTGCGCAAACGGCGTGAACGGCGACTGGCCATGGCGGAGCGGGCGTTGGCAGACTTGGATGTTTGGAGAATGAAGATATGAGCGAGTTACCTGAGTGCCCAGAATGTAATTCAGAATATACTTATGAAGACAGGGATATGTATGTTTGTCCAGAATGTGCGCATGAATGGGCAATCAATGCAGTCGCTGAAAATCCCGACCAGCAAAAGGTTATTCATGACGCCAACGGTAATGTGCTTAAAGATGGTGATGCGGTCACGGTGATCAAAGATCTCAAGGTCAAGGGTTCTTCGCTGGTGGTCAAGGTTGGTAC
>DAOVNV010000171.1 GCA_030630015.1 Desulfuromonadales bacterium
AAAGAGATCGAACGTCTCGAAACAATCAACCAGCGACTGCAGAAGCTTGCCGACGAGGGGGACGTCAAAAACTTCTTCAAGGTTCATGATGAGTTCCACGAGGTGTTCATCAAGGCTTCCGGCAACGAAAAACTGCTGGAACTGATCAACCAGCTGGTCATGAAATTCAAGCGGCTGCGTCTGGCCTCCCTGTCCCAGCCCGGGCGAATGGATATCTCGGTCAAAGAACACGAGCAACTCATCGATGCGTTCAAGAAGCACGACGGTCACAGTGCCGACAGCTTGGTCAGGCACACTGCGACCATCGGCGCCGAAGTGCTGATCGACAGTATGGTTGATGAATTGGGGGGCGAAAAAAAATCCGCGTCGGTGATCCGACGTCAGAATAAAGCTTAGATTCTACTGTAGTGCAGTAGATATTATCCGTTGCAGTCGCTTGATTGCAGCGGATTTTTTTGTGCCGAAGTCTGGACTTGCTGCAAGAGGTCAATGCATCTCAGGCTTTGCAGGTGAACTGCTGCCAAAAAGCGACGGGCCGGGGCGAAGCCTGGGGGGCTTCAATCTTTAGTCGGCAGGGCTCGGTGGCGGTAATCAGCACATGCCCACGCCGGGGGCAGGTGAACTGGTGGCCTGGCCTGAGGATATGGTCCCGGTAGTCTCCGGCTAAAGTGAGCCAGCCCCCGCCGGCCTGGCAGATGATTTGTACTCCGGCTTGGATCGTCCCGAGATCGAGCAATTCCTGGTTTTCCAATAATATCTCCATAAAAAATCTCCTGCCGCGCTGATTGTTACGCAATTAGACCGCAAAGTTTTTTCTTTCGCAAGATACAGAAGCCAAGTATTGTACCCGTTACAATTTTGTTTTTCGATAACTGTGCCCATTTACTAAGCGGGCAATTGTATCTTTTGTCCGGAAGGCATTTGAACTAGGCTCATAATCATGCAGAACATTATGGAAAATACGGGTGGAAAAGGTCTTCTTTACGAGAAGGTTGCTGGCAGAATTGGCTACATGATCGAGCAGGGGGCCTTGCGCCCGGGCGATCGAGTCCCCTCGATCCGCAATCTGAGCAAACAGATGCAGGTCAGCATCAACACCGTCAAGGAGGCATACAGCCAGCTTGAAGACCAGCAGCTGATCGAAGCCCGGCCTCAGTCCGGGTATTATGTTCGGGGGCGCTTGCCCGAGCTGCCGGCGGAGCCGGTGGTAGACCGGCCAGCCCTCAATCCCAGCGAGGTCAGTCTGGACAAGGTTTACCAGCTGGTCATGCGTGATCTGCTCAACCCCGGACTCCTGCAGCTTGGAATTGCCATTCCCAATACGGAACAGTTGCCGGTCGAAAAGCTTAACCGGATGTTGGCCCGGGAGACCCGTCGTTATGCCACTCAGGCGGTTTCATACGATCTTCCACCGGGCAACCTGCGGCTGCGTCAGCAGGTTGCCCAGCGCCTGTTGCTCTCCGGCTGTACCTTGAGCCCGGAGCAGATTGTCACGACCTCCGGCTGCGTTGAGGCGGTTGTCCTGGCGTTGCGGGTGCTGTGTCAGCCTGGCAATGCCGTTGCAATAGAGACCCCGGTCTACTTTAATTTTCTCCAGTTGATCGAGGAACTAGGGCTTAAGGCACTTGAGATCCCTGCCTCACCACGCGGCGGCATCAGCTTGGAGGCTCTCGAATATGCCCTGACCAACAATCGCGGCCAGGTCAAGGCTTGTATTGTCATTTCAAATTTCAATAATCCCCTGGGAATCCGGATGTCGGATGCAGGCAAGCAGCAATTGGTGGCCATGCTCGAGACTTACCAGGTGCCGCTGATCGAGGATGACATCTACGGCGATCTGTCTTACCGGGATGAGCGACCTCTGGTGGCCAAAGCATACGACACGACCGGCAATGTGCTGCTTTGTTCCTCATTCAGCAAAACGCTGGCTCCCGGTTACCGGGTCGGCTGGATTGCGGCCGGACGCTACCAGGAGCAGATTGAACGGGTCAAGATGATTACCAGTGTCGCGACACCGAGTCCGACTCAGCTGGCCATTGCCGAATTTCTCGCCAATGGCGGCTACGATCATCATCTCCGTTCGATCCGTCGAGTGTACGCACGCCAGACCGCTCAAATGGCTGATGCAATTGGGCGCTTTTTCCCGGAGGGAACCCGGGTGTCCAGGCCGCAGGGCGGCTATGTCCTTTGGGTTGAAATGCCAGAGGAGATCGATTCCCTGCAGCTCTACGAGCAGGCCCGAAAAATCGGCATCTCGATTGCGCCGGGCATGATTTTTTCGGTCGAAGGCAAGTTTCGCAACTGCATTCGGCTCAATGCCGCATGCTGGGACTCTTGTGTCGAGGGAGCAATCGAAACCCTCGGGCGTCAGGCCTGCGATCTGCTGAACAGTTAGGCCTGCTTTCGGAAACACGAGGTTGAATCAAGTAGATGGCGAATTTTCTCTATTACAGTATGACGGTCCTGATCTGGGGGTCGACCTGGCTGGCGATCAAGTACCAGCTCGGTGTTGTGGATCCGGCAGTGTCGATCGCCTACCGTTTCGCCCTGGCTGCGCTGATGCTGTTTGCCTGGTGCATGCTAACGCGGAGATCGCTGCGCTTTACCCGCCGCGAGCATCAGTTCATGGTCCTGCAGGGCGTTTGCTTGTTCGGGTTCAACTACCTGCTCTTCTACCTGGCCGAGCTGCACCTGACCAGCGGCCTGGCGGCGGTGGTGTTTTCCACTATCGTTATCATGAACCTGCTGAATGGGAGACTGTTTCTCGGCACTGCAGTGGAATGGAAGGTGCTGCTCGGCGGCGGTCTGGGGCTGGTCGGGCTGGTGTTGCTGTTCTGGCCGGAAGTGGCCCGTTTTGAGGCGGTCGGGGAAGCCCTGCTGGCCCTGGTCTATTGTTTTGCCGCGACTTATCTGGCCTCGCTGGGGAACATCCTTTCAGCCCGCAACCAGCGGCAGGGGTTGCCGATCATCCAGGTCAACGCTTTCGGGATGGGCTATGGTGCCTTGCTGATGCTACTGGTCGCCCTCTGCCTGAAAATGCCGCTGGATGTGGAAACCACCACCAGCTACCTGGCGTCCCTGCTTTACCTGGCTCTGTTCGGTTCGGTGATTGCTTTTGGCTGCTATCTCAGCCTGGTCGGCCGAATTGGACCGGGCCGGGCCGCCTATGCCACGTTGCTCTTCCCGATTGTTGCTCTGCTCTTGTCGACTTTCTGGGAAAATTACGTGTGGACGCCTTCAGCTTTCGTTGGAATCCTGTTTATCTTGTGTGGGAATTATCTGGCGTTGGCCAAAAAGAAACGCATGACGCAGGTTGTCCCGCAGCGGGGATGCTCTCCACCCGCCTGGAGAGCATCCCCCAAGGTTTGATGCACCTACTCAGCACCAACTTCAAGTGAGGGCGCTGTGATGACGAGGTGATCTATGTGACAGGGAGGCATCAATTTAAACGTCTCATCCCAAAGCCACATCGAGAATCATCATGACCGAAAAACCGACCATGGTGGCCATTGTTACCAAGTCGATATTTGCATGAATTCTCTGAGATTCCGGGATCAGTTCCTCCACCACCACAAAGATCATGGCTCCAGCAGCAAAACAGAGCGCGTATGGAAGGATGTTTTGCATTTTCAGGACAAAGAGTGCTCCGATGACCCCGGCAATTGGTTCAACGATACCGGAAGCTTGCCCCATCATAAAACTTTTCTTCTTGGTCAGCCCTTCTCTTCTCAATGGTACTGATACCGCGGTCCCTTCGGGGAAATTTTGAATCCCGATGCCGATTGCCAAAGCAATTGCTCCTCCAATTGTGGCAGACGGGAGATCCGCCGCTACAGCTCCAAAAGCAACACCGACAGCCAGCCCCTCAGGGATATTGTGAAGGGTGATGGCAAGGACCAGGAGGGTGCTTCGTTGCCATGAAGTCTTTATCCCTTCACTTTCGTCAATACTGAGGCCTGGATGAAGGTGTGGCAGGAACCTGTCCGTCAGTCTCATGAAAATCCCACCACCCATAAATCCGATGACTGCGGTCAGCCATGGGGTATGTCCCAACTGTTCCGCCATCTCAATGCCTGGTGCGAGCAGAGACCAGAAGCTTGCAGCAATCATGACTCCGGCGGCAAAACCAAGCATTGAATCCAGAAGCTTCGGGTTTATCTCTCTTGTAAAAAAAACAAGTGACGCGCCAGCGGCCGTTACGCCCCAAGTAAAGAGTGTAGCAATGAAGGCCTGCGTAACAGGATTGAATTGTTGTATGAAATCGATCACTAGGGCACCTAACCACATTAACAAACGTGACTGTCAAACGAGAATGACATGCAATTAATGATGTGCCAAGGGGTTTATTCTTCCTGCTAATGATTAAGTAGATTGATGCGGGGGGCAACCGCTGGATGTGAATGTAATATTTAATGGCTCACTGTTTTTGAGAAAACATGAATTACTACTACACCCGCTACGATTAAACCCATACCTATAAGAGCTGGGATATCAGGTGCTTGCTTGTATAGCAACGCCCCTGCAATGGCCACCAATACGATGCCTAACCCAGCCCAAATCGCATATGTAATGCCAACGGGTATGGTTCTAAGAACAAGGGTCATGAAATAGAATGCAACCCCATACCCAACAACAACGATCAGGCTTGGTAACAGTTTGGTAAACTCTGCCGATGCCTTTAATGCACTGGTTGCAGCAACTTCTGCAACTATTGCTATCGCTAAATATAGGTATGCCATTAATTCCTCGTTTTCACTCTATCCGGTAATAAGGCGAAAAAGTAGCGGGTTGATAAGTCCGAGTCAGTTACCGTGCTATTGATGTGTTTTACCATTGAAATCAGACAAGGGGAAGACTTTCTCCCGCATAGTGGCCACACGAAGCCCGACAAAACTCCAGGAGCAAATCGGAGCAGGGGACATACGGTTAGCCCTTGCCTCTCTTGGTTTTTTATAATATTGCCGTCTGAAATAAGCAATAAGCCTATCTTTATCCTGTTTCAGGCGCAAGGCAGGTACAACACGGCCAGGGCTTAACTGGCCCTGGCCGTGTTGTTATGCGTGCGTGCGGAGATGTGTTTGGCGATGCCGTTAAACTGCCGGGTTGCCGTCTTCGACTGGGCGGCAGGCATGGGCCCAGATGCTCAACTGGCTGAGGCCGTAGATGATCAGGCCGACCACGAGGACGCCGACGAAGTTAGCGGCCAGAGCGTTCGAAATGAAGTAGAACAAGTAGAAGGTGACCAGGTAAGCAAGGTGGTTATGGGTGCGGATCGGACGGCTGTCA
>DAOVNV010000038.1 GCA_030630015.1 Desulfuromonadales bacterium
CCGCAGCCGAATCAACAAAACCGGGAGGTCTCTCTCCCGCAGCATCGGGCTGTACTCCGGCCATGACCTCGGCCATGAGCCGTTCAGAGTCAACGATCGATTCGCCACGTTCATCGAGGTCTTCGCCGCTATGCCGCTTCTCATCGAGAATCCGGCTCCCTTCCATGGCCAGCCACTGGGGACTAAGCCCCTGATCAAGGATGAATTGGAGTGGATTGAGTGATGTGACTGCGAGTTCTTCCGGCTCTCCCAGCACGAAGGAAAAATTGCCTTCGTCCCAGCCAAAGAAACTATAAACAACTCTCTCGACCTGTTCGCGGGCAGTTTCTTCGATCAAGTCCTTGTTGGCGCCGAATTCCTGCACGAGGATTTCGCCGAAACGCCTCTTGTTATCTTCCTGTTGCTGAATGATCAGGGCCTGTTTCATCGTCTCCAGGTCAACCATATCCTTGCGCAGAAGCAAATCACCAAGATTTTCCGGAAAGGTCGAAGCCGTCGCACGGATCACCTCTCCGTCACGAAACACAACCCGGCCCTCCCGATCGAGGCTCTTTAATTCGAGCACTCCGGATTTTCGGCTCAGGCTGACGATCTGAAGGATTTCGCCCAGGCCCAGATCTTCCAGATTACCTACCAGACTCATACGAAAAGCATCCTGTACAATAACGGTGGTCAGACACCGACTACCCTGATTTCAGATAAAAATAAAACTTGTAAAATATATCTCAGGCAAAACGTTAAGTAAAGCGGATTTCAGTGAATCGTCATCGCTCGCGATCCTTGAAACGCAGACGAATCGGACATCCGACAAAACCGAAAGCCTGTCGCATACAGTTTGTCAGATAACGCTCATAGGAAAAATGAATCCCCTCCGCCTTATTTGCAAAAATCACGAAAGTCGGTGGTCGAACCGAAACCTGGGTCACATAGAAAAACTTCAGCCTTTTCCCCCTGAACATAGGCGGGGGATGGCTCATTTCGGCATCCTTGAGAACCCGGTTAAGTTCTGGCGTAGGAATCCGTCGTGAAAATTCCTCGCTGACCTTTTCGACATCTGTCATGATTTTGTTGACCCGCTGCCCGGTTGCGGCTGAGACAAAATGGATCGGGTTGTCGGGCAAAAACTTGAAGGCCCGGCGAACCTCCTTAATAAAATCCCCCATCGTCGTGTGGTCTTTCTTAACCAGGTCCCACTTGTTGACGACCAGAATGATCGCCCGACCGCGCTCGTGGGCATAACCAGCAATCGTCAGGTCCTGATCAGTAATTCCTTCCTCGGCGTCGATAAGGACCAGGGCCACATGGCAGCGGTCCAGCGACTTGAGAGCCTGAATGACCGAATATTTCTCCAGCTTGAGTGAGACCCGACCCTTTCTGCGGATCCCAGCCGTATCGATCAGAACGTAGCGTTTCTGATTATAGGAGAAGGCCGTATCAACACTATCGCGGGTCGTGCCTGCCGTCGGATTGGCGACCACACGTTCGTAGCCGAGCAGACGATTGACCAGGGATGATTTGCCGACATTGGGGCGACCAACTACGGCCAGACGTGTTTCAAATTCGCCGTCATCCTGGAGAGGGACTGCAGGGAGTTCGTCCAGGATGTCCTGAACCAGGTCATTTATCCCCAACCCATGCTCAGCCGAAACAAGGACAAGATTGTCAACACCCAGCGCATAGAACTCACCGGACGCCATTTCCTGGCCGGGGCCGTCAACCTTGTTGACGACAAAAAAGACGGGTTTGTCCACCCGCCGCAACATATCGGCAACCTCCCGATCGGCTGGAGTCAATCCTTCACGAACATCCATCAGAAAGAGGATCACGTCGGCCTCTTCCATGGCGAGTTGGGACTGGTCACGCATCTGGGCCAGCAGAGGTTCATTGCTCACCGGTTCGAAACCGCCGGTATCGATCAGGGTAAAAGGCTTTTCGAAGCGGGTGACCAGAGTATAGTTGCGGTCACGAGTCACACCGGGAATATTCTCGACAATGGCCAGTCGTCTGCCGAGAATCCGGTTGAATAAGGTTGATTTGCCGACATTCGGCCGGCCAACGATGGCAACGACTGCACTCATACTTTAACCTTAATGATAAGCATAAATTCAGATATAGATGATAAGCTGTAAGTGTTTGTCTCTTCTTTCATCTTACAGTTTAGTAACTATTCAGCTGTTTAACTAACCGCACAGCATGTGGGCTATAGCCATTGCCTGCGTCCAATGTTGTCACTTAACTTCCCGCAAGCAACAGCTATAGCCCACATGCCCTCGTTGAAATACTGAATAGCTGCACAGCTTATAGCTTATAGCGGATGTTAACGATATCCAAATTCCTTCATGAGGCGATCAGATCCGGTCCAGTTCTTCTGCACCTTGACAAACAGTTCCAGGTACAGCTTGACTCCGAGCAGACGTTCAATCTCCAGTCGCGCCGCCTTGCCGATACTGCGGATCATACTGCCGCCCTTGCCAACGATAATCCGTTTGTGAGAATCACGCTCTACATTAATGACAGCATCAATCAAAACGAGATTTTTCGCTGAATCCTCCCGGAACTGCTCCACCACCACGGCGACTCCGTACGGCACCTCTTCCCGAGTCCTGTTGAGGATCTGCTCCCTGATGATTTCGGCAACAATGAAACGTTCCGGCAGATCGGTGACCTGCTCTTCCGGAAAATACTGCGGCCCTTCTGGAAGTTGATCGAGGAGAACCTCCAGCAATGTATCGGTACCGGTGCCGTTCAATGCAGAGATCGGCACAATAGCAGCGTAATCGCGCTGTTTGCGATAAACGTCAATCATGGGAAGAAGCTTTTCCCTGGCAACGAGATCGACCTTGTTGATGCCGAGGATGACCGGTGTACGGACCTGCGACAGGATCTTGTGCACAAGTGAATGTTCATCAACCTCACGATCAGCCTCCACCAGCCAGAGCACCGCATCAACATCCTGACAGGCAGTCCGGGCCTGTTCGACCATGTAGCGGTTGAGTGATGATTTTGCTTCGTGGATGCCCGGCGTATCCAAGAACAGCAACTGGGCATCGTCACGAGTCAGAATGCCGAGAATACGGTTTCTCGTTGTTTGCGGCTTCGGTGATGTAATTGCTATTTTCTGGCCCACAAGGTGGTTGAGCAAGGTCGACTTGCCAACATTGGGACGCCCGATAATCGCGATAAACCCGGAACGAAAACTTTTCTGCTGATGATTCAAATCGAACCTCCCCGCGGGATCATGTTCTGCATCGGATAAAGCTTGCCATCGAGATCGAAATGGCCCCGGCTCACCCCGCCATCCGCCCGAATCTTACCGACCCTGGAATTTTGCTGCAGCCAGGCAACATTCTCCCTGCCATGGCCGAGAGCATCACTCAAATCGTTCGGATGAACGGCAACAGCCTGGCGGTCCCGAACAACTTCCGAAAGCGCCCACCGCCATAGTCGCGACTTGACAAGTTGACCGAAAGCGGGATGATAAGGGCCGGCTAAAACGTTTTGTTCCAATTCAGCGTGCTGCTGAAGCCCGATCCGGATGACCGGGATTCCGGCCTCGCGACAAAGCAGCAGTTGCCTGGCAACGATATTAACAGCCTGATCGAGATCCAACGGCTCAAACCCACCCCGCCTCCAAAGATTTGCCAGTCCGGTTCCCTCGAGAACCAATGCCGGATAGATCCTTATGAAGGCCGGCCGCAGCGCCAGCGCCTTGCGCAGGGACGCTGCGGCCTCATCATTTGAGGATTCCGGCAGCCCCGGCATCAGCTGCAAACCGACGCTCATTTCCGCAGCATGACAGGAATCCACTGCGCATTCGATAACCTGCGCCGTATGTCCTCGCAAGCTGGCAGACAGTACCACATCATCAAAACTCTGACAGCCGATTTCGACTGTCTTTACTCCGCCGGCAGACAGACAGGCAACCTGATCGGCATTCAGAGCGTCTGGTCGTGTGGAGACACGAATGCCGCCCGCCCTGCCCTGTTCGATAAAAACACGCGCGACCTCAAGATAAGCCTTCTGGCGGTGTATCGGCAAAGCGGAAAAGGATCCACCGTAATAGGCAATTTCGCCATCACCTTCATGAGGCAAAACGTTATCCAGCCAGGATTTGACCCACACAGGGTCAGGCGCTGCATCACTTCCAGTCGTACTCTGCTGGGCGCAGAACAGACAACGATGCGGGCATCCGGCATGTGGCACAAAAATGGGGAAAATCTGCATTTCACTCGCCAAGGGCCGCAAGAGCACATCGGGCGGCTTCCTGCTCAGCTTTCTTTTTGGTGGGACCTTCACCTGAACCAAACAGTTCTCCGTCCAGGAGCACCTCTACCGTGTAGCGGCGTTGATGATCGGGTCCGCTGGCCGCAGCGAGGTGATAGACTGGCAACATCCCTTGTCGAGCCTGGTAATATTCCTGTAAACGGGTTTTGTAATCCTGACCGGACCGACTGGCAGCCGACTTCAGCAAGGGGACCAGAAGCGGCTCCAGCACTTCTGCCGCCCGATCAAAACCGCCATCAGTAAAAACCGCTCCGAACAGGGATTCCAGGGTGTCTGCCAGCAAGCTCGTTTTATCTCGCCCGCCGCTGAGTTCCTCACCGCGCCCCAACAATAGGCACTCGCCCAGTTGCAGTTGCCGCGCAAGCCCGGCCAGACCAGGTTCAGCAACAACTTCGGCACGCAACCGGGTGAGGTCCCCCTCGTTAAAATGAGGATAGTCGCGCAAAAGACATTGGCTGATCACCAGGTCGAGGACCGCATCTCCCAGGAATTCAAGCCGCTCATAATCGGAGAGTTCTCCACAACCGGCCTCGTTGGCAAAGGAACTGTGCGTCATCGCCTCCCGTAACAATTCGCGCTGTACAAAATGATATAAAATCCGCCCTTCCAGAGCTTCCCAGGCTGGAGCATGGCGGGACAAAACTTCATTCATGGCAGACTCGTTTTTAGGGCACAAGCGGCAGACCCGAAGAGGTTGAAAGGTGTGTCATCCTACACCAGTTCAATCGATAGATCAATCGAAGCGGCCGGCCATGATCAGCTTCCGGGCAGGCAGCAAAAAGACACCTCAGGTTTTCTGCTTGATTCCCTCTTCGGGCCTTCATATAATGTAAAGTTTAAACAACTAAGTAATGGATTTCCATGTCATTTTTCATCAGTTTCGAAGGTATAGAAGGCAGCGGCAAATCAACCCAGGTGCTTCGTCTGCAATCCAGCCTTGAGCAGCAGGGACACAAGGTCACAGTCACCAGAGAACCTGGCGGTTGTCCGATTGCAAATGCAGTAAGATCCATACTGCTCGATCCGGCCAATCACGCCATGGTTCCCCGTGCCGAGCTTCTGCTTTACGCAGCGGCCCGCGCTCAGCATGTTGATGAGGTCATTCGTCCCGCGCTTGATGACGGCCATGTCGTCCTGTGCGATCGCTTCATCGATGCCACCATGGCTTACCAGGGCGCCGGACGAGGCTTGGATGAGGCCTTGTTGACTGCAATTAATGATCAGGCAACTGGCGGACTGATCCCTGACCTGACCCTGTTGCTTGATCTGCCTCTGGAGATCGGCCTCTCCAGAGCAAAATCGCGCAACAACCTGCAATCTCTTGAAGCGGAAAGCCGCTTTGAACTCGAAAGCCTGACCTTTCACAATCGCGTTCGCACTGCCTACCTGGATCAAGCCCAGCGACAAGACCGTTTTCGGGTCATTGATGCCGCAGGTGACATCGGTGCAGTGGCTCAAAGGGTTCATACCACAGTCCAACGTTTTCTGTCCGGACGTATCGACCATGACATTTGACCTTATTCTCGGCCATGACCGGCAGATCGAAATCCTGCGCCGCGCCCTGGATGCGGACCGACTGGCCCACGCATACCTTTTTGCCGGACCGGACGGTGTCGGCAAGCGCCTCGTGGCGCTCGCCCTGGCTCGGGCAATCTTCTGCGTGGCCGGCGTTGGCTGCGGTGACTGCGCGGCCTGCCGCAAGGTGGACCACAGCAACCACCCTGATTTGCACTTTTTGGAACCGGATGGCAACAGCATCAAGATCGAACAGATCCGCACCCTGCAACGGGAGCTCAATTTCAAGCCGCTGGAAGCGTCCTGCAAGATCGGGTTGATCGATCATGCCGAGGCATTGACCCCCGGAGCGGCCAACGCCCTGCTCAAAACACTCGAGGAACCACCAGGGTCTGCATTGCTGATCCTGCTTTCCGCCCAGCCGCATCGTTTGCTTGAAACTATCCGGTCACGTTGCCAGCCGCTTCACTTTGCCCGCCATCCGCAGGAACGGATTCAGGAAGTCCTGGAACAGAAGCTTGGGCTTGCGGAAACCGACGCACATGTTCTGGCGTCCCTGTCGGACGGCAGTTTCAAAAAGGCTTTAGGCAAGGATCGTGACCTCTATCTCGAACGACGACGAGAGCTTTTAAAAACCTTGACCGGCTTGTCCTCAGGAAGTATCTTGCCAGTTCTGGAATTCGCCGAGACCCTCGCAGCCGAAAAGACAGACCTGCCCGATATTCTCGAAATCTTTCAGGCATTTTATCGCGACGTCCTTCTGGCACTGAACAACTGTGACAAGGACAGTCTTGTAAACCTCGATCTGCTCGAAAAAATTCACCGGGTCTCCCAACGGGAAAACATGTCCACGGTTCTCAGGAAACTCGAGGCTCTGGCCGGAGCCCGTAAGCACTTGGAACGCAACGTCAACCGTCAACTGGCGATGGAGGTTCTGCTCCTCAAATTGGCGGCCTGATCCCAATAATTTCAAATATGAATATAAACTGACAAAAACTATGACACGTATCGTACTCGTCAAATTTCAACCAGCTGGCCGACACTACCACTTTAACGCTCTCGACCTGGAACTGCAGACAGGGTCGCGGGTCATTGTGGAAACGGATCGTGGACGCTCTATGGCAACTGTGGTCACATCACCGCGCGAAGTTGCCGATGACCAAGCCCCTGATGGTCTCAAAAGCCTCCTGCGCCTGGCAACGGACGAGGATATCGCCCTCGCCGAGAAGAACGCCTCCCGTGAAAGGGACGCTTATCACTATTGCCTAAGCCGCATCCACTCCCGCCAGATGAACATGAAGCTGGTACGGGCGGAATATGTTTTTGATGGCTCCAAAATCATCTTTTACTTTACTGCGGACGGTCGAGTCGATTTTCGTGAACTCGTCAAGGATCTGGCCCATTATTTTCATACACGCATCGAAATGCGTCAGATCGGCGTTCGCGATGAAGCCAAACTGATTGGCGGATTGGGCATCTGCGGAAGAGAACTCTGTTGCCGCAGTTTCCTGACTGAATTCAAGCCCGTTTCAGTAAAAATGGCAAAAGAACAAGGGCTTGCTCTCAATCCGAACAAAATTTCCGGTCAATGCGGACGTCTACTCTGCTGTCTGAGTTACGAATACGAAACATATCGCTGTCTCAGAAAGTGCCTCCCCAAAGCTGGCAAGAAAGTCAGCTGGCAGGGGGAGGAATGGGAAGTACGTCACCTGGATGTCCTGGGGCAGAGACTAACCCTGCGCAAAGCAGACGGAACCATGCAGGCCATGGGAGCTGAAGAATTCCAGGCCGGCCGTACACAACCTGACCAGGCACCCGCTCCGAGCAGACAGGGGCAAGCGGACTCTGCACGGGTTTCTTCGCAACGCCCTGACAGGAAAAGCAAACGACCCGGAACTGCAAAGTCCACCGTGGCTCAGCCCGCCTCAACCAGCCAGGAGAATGACGCTGGGGATCAACCTCAAAAAGAGGGTGCCGTCCCAGCGCAGGCGAATAAACGCAAAAAGCGCAGCCGGCGGCGTCGCAGTCGACGCCCGGGACCGAAGAAACAGGGAGAATAAGTCATGACGAACCAGAAGAAATTTTACCTGTCAACACCTATCTACTACGTCAATGACGTCCCCCATATCGGGCATGCTTATACCACCCTCGCCTGCGACGTTCTGGCGCGCTACAAGCGTTCACGGGGCTACGAAGTTTTCTTTCTGACCGGCACGGACGAACATGGCCAGAAAGTCGAGAAGGCCGCCCAGGCCAAAGGAGAGACCCCTCTTGACCTGGCGGACCGCGTTGTCAAGCGCTTTCAATCTCTTTGGGACAAACTTAACATCTCCCACACCGATTTCATCCGCACGTCGCAGGAACGCCATAAACTCGCCGTTCAACATCTGTTCCGGACGATCGAGGAGAAAGACGATATCTACCTCGGTGAATACGAGGACTGGTATTGCACGCCCTGTGAGACCTTCTGGACCGAAACCCAGCTCATGGATGGCAACTGCCCCGATTGTGGTCGCCCTACGGACAAACTCAAGGAAGAATCCTATTTTTTTCGCATGAGCAAGTACCAACAACAACTGCTCGACCACATCGACGCTCATCCCGATTTCATCCAGCCGAAGAGCCGCCGCAATGAAATTCTCAGTTTTGTGCGCGAGGGCCTGCGCGACTTGTCAATTTCGAGGACCAGCTTTTCCTGGGGGATCCCGGTGCCGGGCAATGATAAACATGTTCTTTACGTATGGTTTGATGCCCTGACCAACTATATCAGCGCCTTGGGTTTTCCCGATGACGACGAGAACCGCTACGCGTCTTTCTGGCCTTGCAATGTCCACGTTATCGGCAAGGATATCTTGAGGTTTCATGCGGTCTATTGGCCAACCTTCCTGCTGGCAGCTGGACTGCCGCTGCCTCAAAAGATTTTTGCCCACGGCTGGTGGACCGTTGAAGGTCAGAAAATGAGCAAGAGCCTCGCCAATGTTGTCGAACCGAACAGGCTCATCGATAAGTATGGCGCGGACGCAGTCCGTTATTTCCTTTTGCGTGAGGTTCCCTTCGGACTCGATGGAGACTTCTCACACAGTGCCCTGGTGCATAGGATCAACTCCGACCTGGCCAACGACCTTGGCAACCTGGTGAGCCGCTCAACGGCCATGCTGAGCAAATATTTCAAGGGAGTGCTTCCCGAACCCGGCCCGGCAGAAGAGATCGATACAGTCCTGATTGAAAAGTTTTCGACGGTACTTTCGGAACTTGACCAGCACATGGAAAACCTGGCCTTCAATCGCGCCCTGCAATCAATCTGGAGCATGGTCAGCGCCGCCAACAAGTATATCGACGACACAGCCCCCTGGGGCCTGGCAAAAGATCCCTCCCAGGAGCAGCGACTCGGGACCGTCATGTACAATCTGCTTGAGCTGGTGAGACTGATCAGCCTGATGGTCTCCCCATTCATGCCGGAAACCGGGGTTAAGATCAGAACCATTCTCGGACTCGACCCGGAAGATGCCACCATGGATGGCCATGATCAGTGGGGCAGCCTGCTGGCCGGGCAAAAGATTGCCAAGGCCGAGCCGATTTTCCCGCGGATTGAAAAAGAATAAATGAAAAACAACTTCCCCGGGCTGGTCGACAGCCACGCTCATCTCGACGGCAAACAATTTTCCAACGACCTGGATGATGTTCTCGCCCGTGCTCACGATGCCGGAGTCACCAGCATTCTGACAATCGGCTGCGACTTGGAAAGCTCCAGGAGTAGTGTGGATCTGGCTATCCACTATCCGGATATCTATGCCAGTGTCGGCATTCACCCGCATGATGCCAGCACTCTGGACCAGGACTGCCTGGATGAACTGGAGCGGATAGTTGAGGCGGTCGACAAGGTGGTGGCTATCGGTGAAATCGGACTCGATTTTTATCGCGACCGCTCCCCGCGGGACATCCAACGAGCTGCTTTTCGGAAACAGATCCGCCTGGCACTGAAACTTGGCAAACCGATCATTGTTCATGATCGGGATGCACACGACGAGGTTATCCAGATACTGCGCGAGGAAAATGCAGCCAAGGTCGGCGGCGTTTTGCACTGTTTCTCCGGTGACCTGACCATGGCCAGGGAATGCGTCGCCATGGGTTTTCTGATCTCATTCGCCGGCCCGCTGACCTACCCGAAGAATGATGCCTTGCGCGCCATAGCGGCAGAACTTCCTGTCGATGTGATGCTGGTAGAGACAGACTGTCCCTACCTGGCACCACAGAACTGGCGCGGCAAACGCAACGAACCAGCCTACGTTCGTGCCACCGCCGAGACTCTGGCTACAGTCAAGGGGCTCTCTCTGGCAGATGTGGCACGGGTCACAACGCTGAACGCTCATCGGCTGTTCGGTATCGGCAGTATCGATCAGAGCGCACGCATCGCCTACGTGATCCGCAACAGTCTCTATCTCAACATCACCAATCGCTGCACAAATCATTGTTCTTTCTGCGCAAAATTCAAAGATTTCACCGTCAAGGGGCATCAACTCTGCCTGGAGCATGAGCCCTCCTTCGAAGAAGTCATCGCCGCCATTGGCGACCCGTCACGCTACGATGAGGTGGTTTTTTGCGGTTATGGTGAGCCTCTGCTCCGGCTCGACCTGGTCAAGCAAGTCGCCCGCTGGCTCAAAGAGCGCCACATGACTGTTCGCGTCAACACAGACGGCCAGGCCAACCTGGTCCACAAGCGCAACATCCTGCCTGAATTGTCCGGGCTGATCGATGCGGTCAGTGTCTCATTGAACGCCCCTGATGCTGCCCAGTATCAGAGCATTTGCCAGTCGGCTTACGGCGAACAGGGCTATGCGTCTCTCAAGGAATTTCTCAGGGAAGCGAAGCAATACATTCCAGAGGTCACGGCAACCGCCGTGACCCTGCCAGGCATTGACATCGAAGCCTGCCGCAAGGTCGCCAAAGATCTGGGGGTGGAGTTTCGGGAAAGAATCTACAACGAGGTTGGATAATTAACCTAAGTTGTTTGAAATCAGGTATTTTTTATAGAATACCCACTCGGACAAAGGTTGTTGGGAGCGGGTTTGCCATGATTCTGCTCATAGACCTTGCGCTTGCAGCATTCCTGTAATTTGCCGCGACAATAGCTGTCAACAAACAGATGGTAGGTATCGCCTTCCAGTTGATCCTTGTACTTCTCAAAAAACGGACAATCTGAAAACTTTTCGCAGAGCATGGTCCCCCCCCTTGCTGCAACGCTTATAAGGTACTTCTACACTATAATAACAAAAAGAGGACTGGTCAATGAACCGGCCCGACATATAACAAAAAAAATCAACTTGTTGGTTATTTATTTATATCTAGGAGGCTGTAAAACCAAAGTGAGTCAGGCGACAAGAGAATAATATTTGTTCCTGAGACCACGAAGACAAGCAACAATCTCGCCGTCAAAGGGAGAGGTTCCAGCCTTCACGGCACTGACAATCGAGTTTATGGCAGAATAAAGATTTGCGACATAGTCCTTGTCAGCCTCGGCAGCCTCAATGGAAAAAACGGCATAGATAGCGTCTTCCATCTGCGAGTCGTACCCGGCCTTGCTGACGGCGATTACAGCCATAGACTTGGCAAAAGAATCACTCATACCAACGGCCAAGGCCACCTGGTAGCGGACTGCGTACATCAGGGTTCCCACATAACACAGGTGGGCGACAACTTCAGTGCCGTCATCAGAAGGCGGCGACTTCACCTGTTCCCAAACTATCTGCCAAACAGCTTTATAGGTTTTATTGAATTTACGAAGCTTTAATGCATCAAGAACTGCCATCATTCCACCTCGCCGCAAAGGGACTCAACTTAAGCGCGAAAGCCAGCCTGCATCAGCCTAACAGCGCTACCAGACAAAGTAAACAATCCCTAGTGACCAGGAAAATACAAAAAAATGCCCCGTCGCCAGGGAGGGGGGGGGATGGGCAACGGGGCTAGTAACAACCATATCTTTGGTTGCGATATCTATATATTGCATATTCCATATTTTGTCAAGCCTAGAATGCGAGCAAAAGTTATTCTAAACAAAAACTTCAAGCAAGAATGGCCCGGACGAAATCGTCCGGGCCATTGATTTTACTGGTGGGCGTTGCTGGGTTCGAACCAGCGACCCCTGCCGTGTGAAGGCAGTGCTCTCCCGCTGAGCTAAACGCCCGTAATGGAGGAAAATTTATAACAAGATCCCTTGAGTCTGTCAATCTGAAATATCCTGAGACATCCCTAGGATTCGTAACTATTCAGGTATCTGACTAACTGCACAGCATGTGGGCTATAGCTGTTGCTTGCGGGAAGTTAAGTGACAACATTGGACGCAGGCAATGGCTGTAGACCACATGCCCTCGCTGAGATGCCGAATAGTTACTAGGATTCAATACCGCGGCGCGCGGGCTGTCCACGGTTGTAGTAATGCTTGACCTCCCGCATCTCAGTGACGAGATCCGCCATTTCAATCACCTCGGGATGCGCATTACGTCCGGTCATGACCAGTTCGGTGTGAACAGCCTTGCCGGCAATCATTTCCTTGACCTCGTTAAGCGGGATAAGTCCGAAATCAACGGCGCAGTTCAGCTCATCGAGCACCACCAGGTCATAATCACCGCCGGATACAAGCAGCCTGGCTCTGGCGAACGCCTTGAGCGCCATATCCCTGTCGACGGGGTCCGGATTCTCCCGGTTGACAAAGGTATCGCGGCCGACTTGTTCAATTGTTAACTGTGGAGCCAGTTTTTTGGCAGATTCGAGTTCACCGTAAACAGTGCTGCCTTTCATGAATTGCATGATATAGACACGCAGTCCGTGGCCGGCCGCCCGAAATGACAAACCCAGTGATGCGGTCGTCTTGCCCTTGCCGTTGCCCGTATAAATCTGCACCAGGCCTTTCTCAAGCTGTATGGCATGTGACATTGAAGCGATTTCTCCGATTCAGTATGTCGAAAGGAATAGTTTCCTGGCCATCTGGTAGCCAGGTTCAGTCGTCATATGTGAATTGATAATCTGATTAATGCTCTCATCATCTTTGCCGACCAGAATCTCACCGAAATTAACCAGGGCATCGGCATCCCAGAGAATGCGGAATTCAGCAGAATCGTCCCCTTCGGGCGTATGATGACAACCGACCAGGGTTGCAACCCGGTCGACCAGAAACGCATCAGCTTCAAGCCCATTCAGAATCTGCCTGGCTATGGGCGGACCCTCCAACTCCTGCCAGTTGCCGGCACTTGAACCATGAACACGTTCCGCCTCATGGATGCCGATATCGTGCAGATAGGCGGCTGAAAGGATCAAAACCACATCCGCCTCGATAAATGCAAGCATCTGCTCAGCATATGAAGCAACCTGCAGAGCATGATCGATACGCCGCTGGTCATCACCGAAGTAATGCTCCATGGAAGAACGAACCCGATCAAGAAACGCTCTCTGATCGACAGAAACGGGCTGAAGACTGTTGATGAGTTCGGTATACATATGTTTATCAGGCTCGGGGCTCGGGGCTCGAACCCCTTTGTTAGCCTTACGGCTAAAAAAGATAATGCCACAACAGATCCAA
>DAOVNV010000219.1 GCA_030630015.1 Desulfuromonadales bacterium
CTACAAGGACCGGATTTACACCACCGGCATGGCCGGCTGGCCCGGTGCGACTCACATCGAAGATCGCCCCGACGGCGGCAGCAAAGATTTTTCTGCCATCATCGAGCAGGCCAAAACCTGTGCCCCTCCGGTGGAAATCGAAACGGGTGAAATCGTCGGCGGCTTCGCCCACGCTCAGGTCATGGCCCTGGCCGACAAGGTAGTGGACGCCGTCAAGTCCGGCGCCATCAAACGTTTCGTGGTTATGGCCGGCTGCGACGGCCGCCACACCAGCCGCAGCTACTACACAGAGGTTGCGGAAGAGCTGCCAAAAGACACGATTATCCTCACCGCCGGCTGCGCCAAGTTCCGCTACAACAAACTGGACCTCGGCGATATCGGCGGTATCCCCCGGGTGCTGGACGCCGGCCAGTGCAACGACTCCTACTCGCTGGCCTACATCGCTCTGCAGCTGAAGGAGGTCTTTGAGCTGGAGGATATCAACGACCTGCCGATCTCTTACGACATCGCCTGGTACGAGCAGAAAGCGGTTGTGGTTCTGCTGGCCCTGCTGTTCCTCGGTGTCAAGGGCATCCGCCTCGGACCGACGCTGCCGGCCTTCCTCTCGCCGAACGTAGCCAAGGTTCTGGTTGAGAATTTCGACATCAAGCCGATCGGCGATGTGCAGTCCGACGTGGCCGCCATCATGGCCGGCAACTGATAGCTTCCAACAAAACGGGCGACCCTTGTCGGGTCGCCCGTTTTATTGATCAATTCATGTAGGAGCGGTCTCCAGACCGCTAAAGAATTCAACCGTCCCAATATTCGCGGTCTGGAGACCGCTCCTACAGGGGCTTCAACGCATCAAGTTTCCCTCCCCCATGCCCATTTTTGACCACGGCAACAGTCAAACGTGAGATGCAAACCATACGCTTGCGCTCGTCGGTAATCTCTATCTGCCAGACTTGGCTGCTCCGGCCCAGGTGAATCGGACGGGCCGTCCCAAGCACCCGGCCATCGCGAACCGGCCGCAAATGACTGGCACTGATCTCCTGCCCGACACAACCCTTCCGGTCAGGATCGACACAGAGATTGGCGGCAAAACTACCGAGAGTCTCGGCCAGAGTCACCGAAGCCCCGCCATGCAGCAGCCCCGCAGGCTGGTGGGTGCGGTGATCGACCGGCATGGTCCCACTCAGAAAATCCGCCCCGATTTCGGTTAGGCGGATATTCAGATATTCAACCATATTGTTGCGCGTCAGGGGCTCAAGCTCCTCGAGCGAATATTCACGAAACCAGATCGACTTTCGCATACCCAAAAACAATCGTTAACAGTGAACAGTGAACAGTGAACTGTTAACTGTTCACCATTCACCGTTCACAAATGAACGCTATTCCTTAACCGCCACCAGCACGAAAACCGGGTTAAACGCCTCGAACATCTTGTAGTCGGTCAATGGCTTGGTGCGTGAGATATTGACCGTTATGACTTCGAGTTGATAGCCGGTATTCTCGAAAAACTCACTGGCCGAGGTCAGCGTATCCAGAGTTGTGGCATTCAGAACGACCCGTCCACCGGAAGGCAACCGAGCATCAGCCGCTTCAAGAATATCCCAGAGATGCCCACCGGAACCGCCGATAAACACCCGGTCCGGATCTGGCAAGTCTTCGAGACAGGCGGGGGCTTTGCCTTCAACCAGGGCGACATTCCGGGAGCCGAACTTGTTCAGGTTCTCCTTGAGGAAGGCCAGGCTCTGGGCATTACACTCCACCGCGAAAACACGGCCATTGGGCAATAGATGATCGGCTTCGATACTGACTGAACCGGAACCGGCGCCAATATCCCAAAGGATCATGTCATGGCGCAGGCGCAGCTTGGCCAGGCTGATGGCACGCACCTCTTCCCGGGTCATCAATTTCTTGACCGTGGAGAATTCTTCATCGGGGATGCCGATGCCGGGCAGAGCCCCTTCACCACCAGCCTCATATTCCTTGATCAGGATCAGAACGTTGAGAGGCGCCGCCTCAATTTCCAGAAGCCCCCGGATGTCGGTGTGCAAAATCCGCTCGTTGGCCGAACCGAGATCTTCACAGAGGTAAACCGCGTAACCGTCCCGCCCGCGCTCTACCAGTTCACGGGCCACAACCTGTGGGGTATTCACTTCATCGGTCAAAACGGCAATCTTGTCGTGAGCCACGATCTGGTCGATGGCTCCACCCAGGCCACGGCCGTGAACCGAGACGAAGATAGCGTCATCCCAGGGTTCACGTATCTTGGAAAAAGCGTATTGGACGGAACTGACATTGGGAACAAACTCGAGATCTGCCTCGGGAAGGTTGCGCAGCAGGTAGCGCCCGATACCAAAAAACAACGGATCACCCGAGGCGAGGACCACAATCGAGCCGGTTGCCTTTTCAATCCGTTCGACAACCTTGCCGAGGTTGCTGCCGATCTCCAGGGTTTGTCCTGGAAAATCGGGGAACAGGGCGAGTTGGCGTGTTCCGCCCATGAGCAGTTCAGCACCTTTGATCAGATCCAGGGCACGGCGACTGAACCCTTCCTGGCCCTCGACTCCTGCACCAATGACATGAATGGTTTTCATGGCGTCCTTTTCCTCTTTCAGCTGTGCATCAGTCCGTCAGGTCCGAAGCTTTCCCGGATATCTTGGGACAGCCTATCTTTTCGCCCGCCTGTCGTCAAGGCTGACTCCGCAATCCCACAGCCCATTCATCAGCCTCACCCGGCAGCGGCCGTCAGCAAAATAGTCAATAATGTTCAAACAGGCATAGCCCTGATCAATCGCAAACGCGCAATCCAAAGGGGCGCCAAGGGCATCCAGCAGAACAATTCGATTGACTCCCCCGTGACCGAACAGCACCACCTTCTGCCCGGCATGCCGTCTGAGTAGTGTCTGTACAACTGGCCGCACCCTGAGAGCTGCGTCGAAAAAGCTTTCTCCACCCGGCAGGCGATAATGGACGATGTCCCGCAAGCGGGCCTGCCACTCCTCCGGGAATTCGTCCTGCAGTTCCTCCCAGACTTTGCCTTGCCAGGCGCCACAGTGCATTTCGCGCAGCCGTTTGTCAGGGGTCGCCTTCAGACCCGCCATTCCGGCAAACTGCTCGGCACCGTAAACGCAGCGATCGAGATCACTGGTATAAATGGCATGCACTTGTTGACAACGCAAAACTTCGCATACTCGATCGATCTGCTCCTGACCTTCAATCGTCAGCGGCACATTAGCCTGGCCGTTATAGCGTTTCTTTTCATGCCCGGTCACCTGGCCGTGGCGAATCAGGTAGAGACGTGTCGCATCCATAGTCATCGTTATTTTTTCGTAACTATTCAGATGTCTGACTAGCCGCACAGCATGTGGGCTATAGCTGTTGCTTGCGGGAAGTTAAGTGACAACATTGGACGCAGGCAATGGCTGTAGACCACATGCCCTCGCTGAAATGCTGAATAGTTACGTTTTTTCAAGGGTCACTCATCCCCAACATCCGGCTCCGCGGGGTCAGCCAATACATCTGAGATCAACTCCCAGAGTTCTTCCCGACC
>DAOVNV010000143.1 GCA_030630015.1 Desulfuromonadales bacterium
CCGGTCGAAAAAATCAATGAGGCTATCGCGGAACTACTCGACAGATTCGGTCAGGATGCCCGCTGGGCGATTGTGCCGGATGGCCCGTTGCTGATTCTTAAGGTCGATTAAAAGGGGAATCTGCCGCCCCTAAATCTATCTTAAATATAGCGTTCAATAGTACGGCTATTTTTGCATCAGAAGTCGTGATTTTTAAGAATCGTTTTTCTACAGCCTCAACGTTAGTGCTGAAGCTAACATGGGCGGGTTCCAGCCGTGAGCAGAATCATAGCGAAGGCGGCCAACAGTCGGCGGTATTTCATGTACAGTTCTCCTTAGGTAAAAAAGGTGCTTGCGATGCTCGCGGAATACCTCAATAGGTCAAACCTTCAAGCCTGCTAACAACCCGTTCCATAAATCTTGATTAATAGCATTGAACTCAATCTTCGAGCCAGCTATTGACGCCCCGTGGCCAGACCTCCTAGGGGAGAATCTTACCTGAGGACACAATGCTTTGCGTAATCTGCCGCTTCATTAGCCGTCCAGTCACCTTTTGGCTTCTCCCTCATATCCTCACACCACTCTTTGCTGCCGACTTCTGGTGAACATCCGGTGAGCATTGCGATCAGACAAAAAACAATGAACAGGTTGACGATTTTAAGTAAATGCATGGTTCGTTCTCCCTGAATTCTCCTAAAGTTTCTTGCGTAGCGGCCATAAATAAACCGATGCCAATTTATCGTAATATGGGCTTGAGGTCAAAGAGGCGAGTTTCTTATTTATCGTCTTACATTGTCCCTGATTTTTAAAAATGACCTGCAAAGTGACGACGGGCAATTTTCAACAGCAGGTTCCGAAGACGCTTGTTATCTCAGCGTCTCAGTGTTTGCGTGTCTTGAGGTTTTGCATGGGTTTGTCGCGAGACTCGCCACTCGCCACTAAATCCCTATATCCATTTCAGTGAGAGTCTCCGCGAGATATTCACGGATCTGTGTGCTGGTGTCCATTTCAGAGGTTGCGGTGTAACTGCGTACCGCGAGTTCCGTGGTGATCCCCTCGAGGAAAGCTTTGATGCGCGGGATAAAAGGGGCCGGGATGGAGTATTCGCGGATGCCCATGCCGATCATCAGGAGCAGATTGAGAGGGTCGGTCGCCATCTCTCCACAGACGCAGACGCCTTTGCTGAGCGAATGCGCAGTTTCACAGACTTCGTTCAAAACCTGGAGCACCGCAGGATGTAACGGGTCATAGTGTTTGCTGACCAGGGGATTGTTGCGATCGGCCGCCAGCAGGTACTGGATCAGGTCATTGGTCCCCAGGGCGAAAAAGTCGACTTCCCGGGCCAGGCGCGGGACCATCCGGACGGCAGCGGGCACCTCGATCATCACGCCAAGTTGTATCCCATCCGAAAATTCAACTCCTTCGTTTCTCAGGGAGCACTTTGCTTCGGCAACCACCTGTTTGCAGGCCAGGACCTCGTCCATGGATGAGATCATCGGGAAGAGTAGTTTGATGTTCCCGTGCAGCCCGGCCATCAGAATTGCTTCGATCTGGGTTTTGAAAATGTCGCGGTTGTCGAGAGAGACCCTGACCGAGCGCCATCCCATAAAGGGGTTGTCTTCCTGCGGTGGTTGAAAGTAGGGCAACCCCTTGTCGCCGCCGATATCAAGCGTCCGGATCGTGACCGGCTCACCTTTAAAACCCTCCACGACGCGTCGGTAGAGTTCGTATTGCTCGTCCCGTTCAGGAAACTGGCCGCGCGCCATGTACGGGAATTCCGTTCGGTATAACCCGACCCCCTCGGCACCGTAGCGTTGCGCAATGCTGATATCGCTGAGCAAGCCGATATTGGCTCGCAGGATAACCCTCTCACCGTCCGCAGTCAGTGCCACTTGATCCTTGTATTCCTCGAGTCGGGATATCTGTCGGCTCTGGTCGTCGATCAGGCGCTGGTATTCCTCTCGAATCGTCTCGGTGGGTCTGATGTAAACCCGGCCGGAATTGGCGTCGAGGATGAGGGAATCTTCCGGGGCGATGTTTTTAAGTGCCCCCCGGACCGCAACCAGAGCTGGGATTCCCATTGACTTGGCCATGATCACGGCGTGGGAGTTTCGTTCACCAACTTCGGTGATGATTCCCTGGATCTGGTCCGTATCGAGGCTCGCCATGTCTGATGGCAATATCTGGCGAGCAACGAGAATGCCGGGGTGCTTCAGATGCAGGGCTCGATCAGGCGTATCACCGACCAGGGTCCCGAGGATTCTGCGCCCGATGTCTTCCATGTCCGAGGCCCGCTCGCGCAGATAGGGATCTCCCATCTGTTCGAATGCCTCAATATACTCCGCAACGACTTTTTCCAATGCGTAAGCAGCGCTGTGCCCCAGATTGATCGCATCCTTCATCTTCTCGATGAAACTGCGATCTTCGAGGATCATCAGGTGGGTGTGGAAAATGGACGCATCATGTTCGGTGAGTCGCTCAGCGACTTGTTTCTCAAGGAAGATGGTTTGGATGCGGGTTTTTTTAAGTGCACTCTCCAGACTTTTCAACTCCTCGGCTACGTCGATTTCTTCTTCGTGCAGGATGTCGGCAAAGCCAAGTCTCTCTTCAAGGATCGTGGCAGGTCCGAAGGCGACACCAGGATAGGCGACTTCGCCACTCAGGCTGTCTTGGATTTCCGGTTGACTTGACTCCTCTCGGGCAGCCAGGGATTTGCGAGCGGCCGCTAGTTCTTCAGCGACCTGCAGAGTCTCCTTTTCTTTTTGGCTGATCGAGTCGAGCAGGCGGGCGTTGACGACGATTGAGGAGATCTGGAAGGCGATTGTCGTCAGCGCACTGATCTCGTCCTTGCTGAACTGCCGCACTGCACGGGTTTGGAGAACAATGA
Source organism: Desulfuromonadales bacterium (assembly GCA_030630015.1). Classification (GTDB taxonomy): domain Bacteria; phylum Desulfobacterota; class Desulfuromonadia; order Desulfuromonadales; family BM103; genus JAQYVZ01. Next base: position 2,867 of record DAOVNV010000143.1, read on the forward strand.
CGCCGAGAGGATTGCTGCGGTCAAAGAGCGGGACCCCCAGGAAGGAATGGAAACGCTCTTCTCCGGTTTCCTTAAAGTAACGGTAGCTGGGATGGTCCTGCGGTTCCTCGATGGCAATCGCGTGACGTTCCTTGGCCGCTATGCCGGTCAGACCTTCGCCAATCCGCATGGTAACCTTGCCGACGGCACGGCGCGAAAGGCCCTTTGTGGCACGAAGCCGCAGGGTTTCCTGATCGCTGTCTAGAAGGTAGATTGAACAGACATCGGATCGCATGCGCCGCGCAACCAGGTTAACGATATTCCACAAGGTCTCATCGAGATCATGAGACTGAAGGATCAGTGCACTGATGTCTTCCAGGGTTGTTATGCCAATTTTAGAGGTGCTCGTTCGAGGCATGGGCGGGTTGGACCTGACATGAAAACAAGGCTGGGAAAATTATTAAGATTGCACCTCGGAATGATACCGAATGAGAGACTGTTTGGCGAGATAAAAAAAGCAGATAAAAAAACGCCGCCCGGGGGAGAGAGGTCCCTGGCGGCGTGAAACAAGGGAGCAGGATTCCTATAGAGGGTTGGAAACTGCTGTTCCCTAGACAGTTGCTCTATTATGTAAGCAATCTGCGTGCCAATTTTTATGATATAGTCAAAAAAGCCTAATTATGCGGTTGTTCGCATGTTTGCGGCCCTTGGACGAGGTGCCTCCGCCGTGCGAATTTGTGTCATGGTTGGCACAGAATTTTTCTGGCTACGGGAAAGGGCCGGTATGTCGGTGATATGGCTGTGCCATCTGTGGCACAATCCGGGTGGCGAATTATGGCCGATAATTGCGTGGCGGTAACTTTGCCACGGTTTGTAGTAGCCGCCTCCTAGTTTTTGAAGTCGGCACCGCGCAGATTGTAGCGATCAAGCAGACGGTAGAATGTGCGACGTGGAACCCCTGCCTGCCGGGCGGCGGCGGTGATATTGCCCTGGTTTTCCAGGAGGTAGTCGGCAATCAGCTTTTTCTCAACTTGACCGAGATGCCTTTGCCTGGCGCCGTGGAATCCACCCGGAACGCTGGTATCAAGTTTCTCTATGGCCAGTTCGGCAAAGATGACAGGCAGATTTTCCAGTCGAATGATTTCGTCATGCGTCAGGACCGCGGCCCGTTCGATAATATTCTGCAATTCGCGGATGTTGCCTGGCCAGTGATAGCGATGCAAGGCGTGGATAGCCCGTTCTTCGATACCTACCAGGTGCTTGTTGACCCGTTTGCTTGCTTTCGCCAGAAAGATCTGAATTAATTCCTCCAGGGATTCCATGCGGTCGCGCAGCGGTGGCATGGTGATGGTGAAGACATTCAGCCGGTAAAACAGATCCTCTCTAAACCAACCCTCTTCGATACCTTTTTCGAGGTTCTTGTTGGTGGCGGCAATCAGTCGCACATCGACCTTGAGTGATGAATTACCCCCGACCCTGCGAATTTCACCCGAATCAAGTACCCGGAGCAACTCTGCCTGCAGTTTGGGAGTGATGTCACCAATTTCATCCAGGAAAATTGTGCCGCCATTCGCGGCTTCGAACAGTCCGCGCTTGTCGCTGACCGCACCGCTGAAAGAGCCCTTGACATGGCCAAACAGTTCGCTTTCGAGAATACTGTCCGTCAGGGTGGTGCAGTTGATCGTGACCAGGGTTTTGTCAGCTCGTTGGCTTTGTTTGTGGATAGCTCGGGCGGTGAGTTCCTTGCCGGTACCACTTTCACCGCGCAACAGGACAGTTGTCGGGGCCGGCCCTACCTGCCTGATCAACTTAAGGACACCGAGGGTCCTCGTATCCTTACCGACGATATCGGTGTCGCCAAACTGTTCTGCCAAGGCGTGTTGCGCCAGCTCGTATTTCTGGGTGAGAGTGATCCGCTCATCTTCGAGTCGTTTCAGGGAATAGGGCAGACACATGTCTGATTCGGCTAATCCCTGGTAGACGGCGACGGCGTGCTCACGGCAGGTTGCGTAACCGCAGGCGCCGCAATCCAGTTCGTCGGTCGGTACGAATTTATTAGTCGCCTGGAGAATCTGGCGCAGACGCTCCCCACTCGGGACATCAGGCCGTTTCGCCTTGCTGGAAAAAGTGCGTGCAACATATGGCATTGGCCGGTCAGTCTGGTAGCACTCCTCAGTTCGATAGTAGAGATCAGGATTGTTGTGATTGTCGATGATCAGGTTGCGCTTTGAAAAGGTTGTCAAGCGATTGTTCTTGCCTGGTCCGCCGATACAGCCACCGTTGCAGAAGCGGATATCCACAACGCGCGGCGAGATGCGGCCGGCCGCAAGATCCTTGATCACTTCAAGGGAATTTTGTTCTCCCTCGGCAGTTATGAAATCAGGGCTGAGGATGTCATGCTGGATGTCGAAAGCTTGGAACGGCCCGCCGGAAATGGAAAACAACCGGCCACGGTCAGGCCGTCGTCCGCTCAGAGGAGTTTCACCGAGACGTTTCAGGTTGAGTCCGTGTTCCTGAAACATCTGAGACAGTTCACGGTAGGTGATAACGCAATTAATGGCGCCTTCGGTCTGTTCCCCCGCGATCTCAAACTTGCCGGCAACGCAGGAGCTGAAATAAACGACCGGGACATCTTTGCCGACCCTCTCCTTGATGAAACGGCCGATGGCAACCTTGGGGGAAACAACGCCGGCGAGGTTCTTCAAAAGTTGGGGATAGTGGCGCTCTATCAGGTCGACGACAGTCGGACAGTGGCTGGTAATCAACGGCTGTGAGCCGTTGTTGTCCATGGCGTGATGATAGGCCGATGTCAGAAGGTCGACGCCCGCCGAACCCTCGTGAATTTCTGAAAACCCAAGTCTTTTGAGGCCGGTTGCCAATTGCCCGGCGCTGACGTCGTTGAAAAAGGCCGGGTATGAGCAGCCTAGAACTGCAATCGGCGCCTGTTCGCCCGCAAGAATCCGGCGGCACTCCACAATGCAGTCGGTGATTACCTTGGCGTTCTGTGAACAGACGCGGACACACTTGCCGCAGCCGATGCAGCGGTCCGCGATCACTTCGGCGTAGTTGCGTCGCACCCTGATTGCCTTGACCGGGCAGTTGCGTACGCAGGCGTAGCATTTACGGCAGGCGTCCTTGTCAGTCTTGATCGGATTGATAGTGCTTGCCCCCAACATATATTCGAATGGGGTGGATTGTGCCATTTGTGGCACGCTTAGTCAAGCGCGATCAGGGAGCTCAGTCTGGCCAGGATTTTAGAAATTATTACTGATTCGGGTAGAAGTTAGCGCCCGGAGCGAGAATGCCGGCCGACCTGCTCGTGAAAATGACATGCGACCTGTCTGCCAGACTCAAGCGTTACGAGGGCAGGGTAGATGGCGCGGCAGATATCCCGGGCGTAGGGACAGCGGGGATGGAAATGGCACCCCTGCGGTGGATTGATCGGTGACGGGGTTTCGCCGGCCAGAAGGTCCCCGGCAGAAGATCGGGTTGGGTCGGGCACCGGCACCGCGTTCAGCAGGGCTTCGGTATAGGGATGGAGAGGCTTGCCGTAGAGATCCTCCGCACTGGCCAGTTCGACGATGCGCCCCAGGTACATGACGGCCACCCGGTTGCAGACGTGTTCGATCACTCCCAAGTCATGTGAAATGAACAGGTAGGTCAGTTCGAACTCTTCCTGAATGTCCTGCAGCAGATTGATGATCTGGGCCTGGATGGAGAGATCCAGGGCCGAAACCGGC
>DAOVNV010000060.1 GCA_030630015.1 Desulfuromonadales bacterium
ACCGATCAGCACTCGCAGGTTCAGCTCTATATGGAAGGGCCGTTTGATAAACTCGTCACGTCTCTGGCGGTTGATCAATTCGAACATGACTTGACCATGTCCGCCTGCACGAGTGCTCCCCGCATGGATTACCTTAAGGGCAGAACGATGGCAGAGCTGATCAGGGCGGAGCGCCTGGCGACATCGGCCGCCCTGGCAAGGAATGGCCGCCCGAACTGTACTTTGACAATCCCAGCGGTTTCTGCAGAATCTGTCGGTGCTCTGCTATATGTCCTACAGGTGCAGACCCTTTTTGCCGGCGATCTGTTCGGGGTGAACCCGCTTGACCAGCCAGGAGTCGAGGAAGGCAAGGCTTTTACTTACGCTCTGATGGGCCGTAGCGGTTATGGAGAGAAAAAACGTGAGTACGAAGACTTGCAGTCCCGTGTGAAGCGGCACGTTCTGGCCGTGAAGAGGGATGCTGACAGGTGAAATTCGGTGAACAATTAAAGGGTTCGGTCGCGTTCGAAGCTTGACATGTTTTGGCTCAATCGTTTAAATTTAGCTGATATATTTTGTCACAATTAATCAGGGGGTTTTCCTTGGCAAGTAAAGAAAAACTTATTGCTGCGGCACAAAAATTTCTGGCCAAGGGACAACTGCCTAAAGCCATCAGCGAATATCAGAAGCTGGTGAAATCTTTCCCCAAAGATGTGCGCAATCGCCAGAAACTAGCCGAACTGCTCAGCCGCGCCAACCGAACCGAGGACGCTCTCTCCGAATATGAATATGTTGCCAATAACTATTCGGAAACCGGCTTCTATCTTAAGGCAATTGCTGTCTACAAGCAGATGCAAAAGATCGACCCTTCCCGTGTTGATTTTTACAGCAAACTGGCTGAACTGAACGAAAAACAGGGACTGGTCGGCAACGCGCTTTCCGAATACCGTAATCTGGTTGCTTTCTACGAACAGAACGACTTGGTTGAAGAGACCGTTTCCATTTTGGAAAAAATGCTTGAGCTGGACCCGGACAACCTGAATGTTCGAGCCAAGATTACGGAATCCCTTTACGCCTCCAATCGTAATGAAGAAGCCTTCGATCATCTGCAGAACCTGATTGCCGACCTGGACAAGAAGCAGGAATTTTCGAAAATCATAAAACTGTATGAGCGACTGCAGCAATATTGCTCCGATGACGTTGAAGCCAGGCTGCCGCTTGCCAAGGCCTTGCTGGCGAACGGGCAAGCTGAAAAAGCGGTTCAATTGCTCAAGAAATTATTGAAAGACTCACCGGAAAGCCCGCAGATTCTGGGTGTTCTGGCCGATGGTTATACAAGTGTTGGTGATACTGACAATGCAAGACTGACCTACAAACATATTCTGAAATTCGCCCCAGAAGACCTTGATATTCGTGAAAAACTGGTGCGTGCTTGTCTGGTTGGGGGAGATGCAGAACGAGCCCTGGAAGATCTGGAAACCTGGAAAGACGATTTCTTCCAAGCAGAGCGTTTGCCTGTATTGAAGGAGTTGTATGAGCTTATTCAAACAGACCTTCCTGACGAATCGCGCGTTGTTGCGACATTATCTTCAATTTATGAACTGACTGGGGAAAAGGAAAAAATAGCGCTTCCCCCCAGAGAGGACGAGACCCTTGCCGATGATATAGAACAAACGGTCAGTTCCGTACTTGTTGACGAGGCGATGGCTGATGTCGAGTCCCTGGATCTTGTTGGTGAGGAGGTTGAGCCTCACGGGGAGGTTCCCCCCTCAGATAGTGATCTGAAAGGTCGTTCTGCTGCGCCCTCGCGCGGGGCTGATCTCGAACTTGAACTGGATCTTGATCTTGATCTCGAACAGGGGCCTGTTCAGGCAGCATCCGAAAGTAAAAACGAGGATGAGCCTGAATCAATCTCCACAGAAGAAACTTGCGAGACAACAACAGTAGACGAAACTGTTCAAGAAGCCTTATCGGAGGATGTCGAGGTTGAACTTGATCTGGATCTCGAGGGGCTTGAGGATCTCGATCTTGCAGGACTTGATGAAGCGGAAGCACACCCCGAAGATTCTGCCGAGGAGGACAAGGCAGAGTCAGTCGCGGAAGAGGAGTTTGCTACGGATGATTTCATCTTTGATGAGATTGGAGATGAAGAAGCTGACTCAACCATTTCAGAAGAGCTGGAAGATGAAGGAATTGCCGATGCAGGCGAGTTTGAAGTACTCGAAGAGCTCGAGGAAGTAGACGAACTCGAAGAGCTTGAAGAGCTTGAAGAACTCGAGGAAGTAGATGAACTCGAAGAGCTCGAAGAACTCGAGGAAGTAGACGAGCTTGAAGAAATAGAAGAACTTGATGATTTTGAAGATTTTGGGGAAGCCGAACAACCCGTAGGCATTGGTGAGGATGACGCCCCGACTGTTGTGCATGCCCGAGAATTAGTCGAGGATGCTGAAGAGACAGCCCTTGCGAATCTTCATACAGAGTTGGAGGATGCAGAGTTTTATCTGCAGCAGGGCTTGTTTGACGATGCCGAAAGGGTTGTATTCGCCATGGTGGATGCCCACGGTGAACTTCCTGAGTTGGTTGACATGCTGACCAAGATTCAAAAAGAACGGCACGTCACATCGGATGAAGATGAAGCGGTTGACTTCTCAGATATTATTTCGGAACTCAATAATGACGAACTGCTTGGGGCGGCCGATTTTCTCGGTGATGACAGCCTGTCCCCGACCCTTGGTGATGAGCTTACTCAGGAGCTGGCAACAGAACTGGATTCTGAGGACACTGAGTCTCATTACAACCTGGGCATCGCCTACAAAGAGATGGGCCTCTATGACGATGCAATCGCTGAATTTGATAAGGCGTTCAAAGATCCCGTACGGCAGTTAGACTGCCTGACCCTTAAAGGGCAATGTGCCTTGGAAATGGGAGAGTTTGAGCTGGCCGAGAGTACCTTGAAACAAGGCCTTGGAATCGACGATCTCAGTGAAGAAGGACGAGTGCCCCTGCATTACGAACTTGGTCTTTTCTACCAGGCCGCCGGACGTCCGCTCGAAGCCCTGGAAAGCTTTCAGCTCGTTGCCGATCACGATCTGTTTTTCCGCGATGTCGGGGAAATGGTCAAGAGCCTGCGCAAGGAGTTAAGCTTGGATGACGAGCAGGATGATGGTGGTGCGCAGGGGAGTCGCGACCGGATTTCTTACGTTTGATGAGGGCAGGGGACGATGAGCTATATTGAACATTACGGACTGGAAAGGGAACCCTTCTCCAACGCTCCCGATGCCCGGTTTTATTTCAATAGTGAGCAGCACGAGCAGGCTCTGCTCCGATTGATGTATGCGGTTGATTCCAATAAAGGTTTTGCCGTACTCGTCGGCGGGGTCGGTACTGGAAAAACCACCCTGGCACGTCGCATGCTCGATAACTTGCCGGAAGATAGTTACGAATCTTCCCTGCTGGTTATGGTGCATTCCGGAATTACTCCTGAGTGGATCGTGACCCGCATTGCTCTGCAGCTAGGTGTTCAGGATCCCTCCAGCGATTGCCTCAAACTCCTCAAGCAGCTTTACACTAGACTCCTGGAACTCGAATCTGAGGGCCGGCGTGCAGTCGTTCTGATCGATGAAGCACAAATGCTTCACAGCCGGGAGTTGATGGAGGAGTTTCGTGGATTACTCAACCTGGAGATTCCCGGCAAGAAACTGCTCAACATTGTCTTTTTCGGGTTGCCCGAGGTCGAAGACTGTCTTGCCTTGGATGAACCCCTTGCGCAACGCGTTGCCGTTAAATTTCATCTCAAGTCATTCACTGTTGAGACCACACTGTCTTATATCAAACATCGCCTTCAGATCGCCGGTGCAAGGCGGATGCTGTTCAGCTCGGAGGCCGTACAGCTGATCTATCGCTATGCTGGGGGGGTCCCCCGCCTCATCAATACGATTTGCGACAATTGCCTATTAGAAGCATATTTAAGAAAAAAGAAGGACGTTAATGCCAACATCATCCACAGTGTCGCTGGTGATCTTGGTCTTCTGCAACAGCCCCTTGTAGAAAAGCCGCATATTCAGGAAAGAGATGATTTGGACGAGATAGAAAATATGCTGGATCAGTTGGAACAAAAAGCCTGATGTTTACGCTGAATGTGTTAAGCGCAAGGGTTAAAAACTTTGCGTCTTTCTTGGGTTTCCTTTGCGTCTTTGCGTTAATCCTTTGTCTCCCCAAATCGAGAAAATATGAGCCCACAGATTAAAATACTGCCCGAATCACTCGCGAACCAGATTGCCGCTGGTGAGGTTGTGGAACGCCCCGCTTCGGTTGTTAAGGAATTGATGGAGAACTCCATCGATGCTGGTGCCAGCGAAATTTTTATTGATGTGGAAAATGGCGGGAAAAGGATGATTCGGGTCACGGATAATGGTTCCGGCATGAACCGGGATGATGCTTTTTTGTGCCTGGAGCGGCATGCAACCAGCAAAATTGGTAACGAAGAGGATTTATTCGCTCTGCATACGATGGGCTTTCGCGGCGAAGCGTTGCCTGCCATCGCATCTGTCAGCCGTTTTCGACTGCAAACCCGGGTTGCAGAGGAGGAGTCCGGCTGGCAGATTTATGCCGAGGGCGGGGTTGTCAGGCAGGCGGAAGCTGTTGGTGCGCCCTCGGGAACCGTCATTGAGATCCGCAACCTTTTCTTTAATACCCCGGCACGCAGAAAGTTTCTGCGCAGGGATGAAACTGAATTCGGACATATTGCCGATATTGTCAATCGTCTGGCGATGGCCAGGCCTGAGATCCATGTCAGGTTAAGTCATGGCGGGCGTGTTCATCTCGAGGCCTTTCGGCATCAGCGCCTGGAAGAGCGCGTCGCAGCCTTGATGAGCAGGACTATGGTGGCTGACATGCTGCCGTTCGAAGTAGACTCCGGCGAGGGAGAAATGCTTGTCGGCCTATTGGGCCGACCTGCTTTGAGTCGTTCCAATGCCAGCTATATCTACACCTACGTGAATGGTCGGTTTGTACGCGATCGTGTTATCCAGCACGCAGTTCTGGAAGCCTATAGAACCTTGCTTGAACGCCGGCGCTACCCGGTTGTTGTGCTGTTTCTGGATATTCATCCCGAACTTGTGGATGTCAATGTTCACCCGACCAAGCACGAGGTGCGTTTTCGCAATCAGGGCCGGGTGCATGATTTTATCCAGAATGGTATACGTGAATCTTTACAGACTCAGGTGTTGGATTCGGCCGTCGCAGTACATGCGCCTGATGCCGTCAGGCAGGAGGTTCCTCAACAACAGATTCTCCGTGATGGCGATTCCAGTGTTGAAACAGCCAGTCTGCGTGGGGTTCAGGAAGCCTTAAGCCAGTACCGGCAGAAGCCGACCATTTCCTACGCTCCCTCGTCAAAGGGTGAGGCAATGCAATGGCGGCCTGTTCATGTTGAACCTCAACATCTGTCTGTCCCCGACAGTTGGAGACTGATCGGACAATATCTCAACAGTTACCTGATCTGTCAGGCTGGCGAAGACCTGGTTGTGGTTGACCAACATGCGGCGCATGAGAGGATCGGTTTTGAGAAATTAAAGACTCAGTTCAACCGCTCAGGGATTGAGCAGCAGGATCTGCTCATGCCCCTGGTGATCGAACTTGACCATCGTGAAGCAGTATCTTTCAGCGAACATATGGATGAACTGGCGCGTCTCGGTTTTACCATCGAGGCGTTTGGCGGACGAACCGTCGCTGTCAAGTCGGTTCCTCAGCTGCTGGTCGATACGGATATCGAGCGTCTGTTGCGGAATGTAGCCGCTGAACTTGCCGAGACAGGTCGTGCCAGCGGTGTCGGTGAGGCCTTCGATCAGGTCCTCACACTCATGGCCTGCCACGGAATGGTGCGAGCCAATCAGCCTTTGACCCGTGTCGAAATGGAGGCGCTGCTGGCTGAGATGGCACAGATCGATTTTGGCAGCCATTGTCCGCATGGTCGACCTGTTGTTTGGAAGATGGGTAGGAGTGAGGTCGAACGCCACTTCCACAGGCGCTGAAGTCCGGACCAGCGATGAGCGACAAACCATTCCTCCCCATAATCTGCGGTCCAACGGCCGTTGGTAAAACCGATCTGGCTCTGAAGCTTGCAGAATATTTCGGGATGGAAATTATCTCTGCCGATTCCCGTCAGGTCTACCGGTTGATGGATATCGGCACCGCCAAGCCGACACAGTTGGAGCAGCAACGGGTTCGTCATCATCTTCTGGATGTCGTCTGGCCCGATGAGGACTTCAATGCAGCGCGCTTCACCGAACTGGCGAATGTGGCTGTTTATGAAATTCTCGAGCGAAAGAAGTTGCCGCTGCTGGTCGGGGGGACCGGCCTTTACATTCGCGCGTTGACAGAAGGTCTGCTGCGTGCGCCGGGAGCTGACCCGGCAGTTCGTAGACGTTTGAAACAATGGGCTGCTGAGGTGGGACATGAAGCTCTGCACGGGCGGTTGCGGGAAGTTGACCCGGATGCGGCAGAACGGCTCCATCCCAAGGACCTGGTTAGAGTTATCAGGGCTCTTGAGGTTTACGAGCAGACAGGTCGTCCGCTGTCTGACTACCAGAGAGAACACCAGTTTGGCGATCGGCCCTACCGGACGTTAAAAATTGGTCTGAGTGCTGACCGTGATGTATTGTATCGCCGGATCGACCTACGGGCCGAGCGAATGTTCGAGGCAGGTTTGCTGGAAGAGGTCAAGTCGCTCCTTGTTGCAGGCTATAGTGAGACATTGAAAAGCCTCCAGACGATTGGCTACCGACAGGCCCTGCAGGTGTTGCGTGGGGAGCTTTCGCGGTCTGATGCGACTTCTGATTTGCAGAGGACAACGCGTCGCTATGCAAAACAGCAGTTGACCTGGCTGCGTCGGGATAAAACGATAAAATGGGTTGATTCCTCCGCTGACTTTGATACAATCCGAGAATTCATTGAAAATTTCTATGTGAGTTAAAAGGAGTGGTTATGCCCAAGTCCCCGTTTAACATTCAGGATCAGTACCTGAACCAGGCGCGCAAAGAGCGTGTCAGGGTCTCCATCACGCTGATGTCCGGCGAGAAAATGGAAGGCTTTATTAAGTCTTTCGACAGTTTTTGCGTGCTCGTTGACAGTGGTGGCGACCTTCTGCTTTACAAACATGCCATTTCCACCATTACGTCACTGGACGGCAACTTTCGTCTGCACAGCGGACGCGATTAAACGTTTCTGTTTCATCAGATTTTGGGGTCCCTTGCTGGTGTTTTACTCCGGCAAGGGACCCTTGTTTTTTCTAGGAGTTTGTCGGGCTTGATGGATCGTAGCGAGAAGCCCTCGTCAAGTTTGTCAGACTCCTGACGGCGATTAGAACTCATGCTCGACATAATCGGTATTGATTCCTCAAGTATTGCAGAAGAACTCGGGATCGTGGCAGGTGATCGGCTGGTTGCCATTGACGGTCGCCCCGTTCGTGATCTGATCGACTACCTGCTTCATGAGCATGACACAGAACTCGTGGTGGAAATCGAGCGGTCTGACGGCGAAGTCTGGGAAATTGAAGTTGAGAAAGATGCAGACGATCCTCTCGGGCTGGTTCTACCTCATCCCCAACCGATGCATTGCGGCAATAACTGCATCTTCTGTTTTATCCACCAGTTGCCGCGCGGCATGCGTTCAACGCTCTATGTCAAGGATGAAGACTACCGCTTTTCCTACCTTTATGGTTCGTATATTACTCTGAGCAATATTGATGAAGCAGCGATGGAACGCATCCTGGAACAGCATTTGTCGCCGCTTTATATCTCTGTCCATGCGACCGAGGAAGACCTGCGGGAACATCTGCTGGGTCGTAAGGCCCCCCCGTTACTCGCGTTGATGAACCGTCTGGTTGAAGGCGGTATCGAATTACATGCCCAGGTGGTGATTTGTCCAGGCATTAACGATGGGTCGCATCTGGAGCGTACCTTCACTGACTTGCTCACCCTGTTGCCGGGCGTGCGTTCCCTGGCGATCGTGCCAGTTGGTTTGACCGGCTATCGGGAGCGATTGCCGAGACTGCGCGGGGTGACAGAAACGGAAGCCTCTCAACTGGTGCAGTGGGTGCATGCGCGCCAGCAGGAGTGCCTGAAACGGTTCGGACACCGATTTGTCTTTGCAGCTGATGAATTGTACCTCAGAGCCCTTGCCGAGATTCCGGATCTTTCGGCATATGAGGACCTCCCCCAGATTGAGAATGGAGTAGGCTTGGTTGCATCTTTCCGACATCAGGCTACAGAGGTCCTTGAACAGGTGCAACCCATGGATCTGCCGCCGGTTTCAATTGTGACCGGTGTCGATGCGGCCGGCGAGGTTGAAAGCTTCATAAGGGATCTTTCTGCCAGGACGGGTTTGAAGGCTCGGGTGCATCCCCTGATTAACCGTTTTTTTGCGGGCGATGTGACCGTGGCGGGCTTGTTGACTGGTCGGGATCTGTTGGACCAGTTGTCGGGCGAACAACTGGGCGATGTGCTGTTATTACCGGACGTGTTGCTTCGAGAGGGTGAGGATATTCTGCTTGATGATGTTACAGTGTCTGATCTTGAGGCGCAGTTGAAAGTCAGGGTCGAGGTGTTTCCTGCAAATCCGTGGGGGTTGTGGGATGTTCTCGATACTCTCGATGCTGAACAGGGATGAATGGTTTTAGGAGGCTATCGGAAGGAGGTCGATTATGTCGGATTTTGATGTGTCATTGAGTCGGGCTAGTCAGGCCCTTGAGAGTGGTCATATCGAAGAAGCTGTGCGTATCGCAAGACGCCTGGCTGCTGCTGACCCGAATAACCTTGAGGTTTTGGGACTGCTGGGCGAGTCCCTGGTTGAGGCCGGACAGTTGGAAGAGGGTGTCCCTGTTCTGGAAAAGGTACTGAAGCTTCAACCTGGTGCACTTGATATTCAGTATGCACTCGGAGACGCCTATTTCGAACTGGGCCAACCCGAACAGGCGGCCGCTGTCTACCAGGCGATCCTTGACCAGGATGCAGAGCAGGTCGATGCCTTGATCAGTCTCGGCCTTGTGAATTTCCAGCAACAACGTATGGAACAGGCTGAGCATTACTATCGGCTTGCTCTTGAACTTGACCCGGAAGCGGTTTTTGCCCTTCAGTCCCTTGGTGATGTCTGCCTGTCTACAGGACGCAATGATGAAGCGCGTGCCTGCCTTACCAAGGCGCTGGAACTGGATCCTGAAGATCCGCAGAGTCATTACAGCCTCGCCGAATTTCTCTACGAGCAGGGTGATCTCCAGGGAGCTTCCGAGAACTGTCGAAATGCCATCCGGCTTGATCCTGAATTTGCTTTAGCATACTTGACCCTTGGCAATGTCAGCCTTGATCAGGACCTGGTGCAGGAAGCTGTGCAATTCTTCCAGGCCTTTCTCAAGCTCGAAAAGAGTAAGTCTTCCATGGAAATTCAGGACGAAGTTTCTGCGCTTTTAAAGGATCTTGAGGGGGAAATCTGAGAACTTTCTGTAACTATTCAGCTGTTTTACTAAACCGCACAGCATGTGGGCTATAGCTGTTGCTTGCGGGAAGTTAAGTGACAACGTTGGACGCAGGCAATGGCTGTAGGCCACATGCCTTCGCCGAGAGGCTGAATAGTTACAACTTCCTTTAAGTATTGGAGCTGTCTATGGTTAGAGGTCTGGCCTTTCTGCTGCTGTTTCAGGCCCTGGGTGAACTGATCAGTCATGGACTGGGCTTGCCCATCCCCGGGAATGTGCTTGGGATGGGGCTGCTGCTGGCGGCCTTGGGCTGCAGACTCGTCAAGGTTGACTGGATTGAGGAGGCTGCCGATCTTCTACTCGCCAACCTTGCCCTGTTTTTTGTGCCTGCAGGTGTCGGCGTGATGGTTTACTTCGAGTTGATTGCCAGAGAGTGGCTGCCAATTGCCGTTGCAACAATTGTCAGTACCTTTGTGGTCATGCTGGTAACCGGGAAAGTTGCTGATTTCCTCGAGCCGCAGGAGGAGGATCAGCGTGCTGAGTAACTTGGTTGAGATGCCGTTGTTCGGCGTGGGTCTGACCTTGGTTGTGTACGCTTTGGCCCAGTTACTTTACCAAAGAACCCGTAGCGTCTGGTTCAACCCGGTTCTGGTATCGATTGTCGCGATTATCGGCATTCTCAAAACTGGTGGCATCTCCTACGAGAAGTATTCGCTAGGCGGGGATCTGATCCTGTTTCTATTAGGGCCGTCGGTTGTTGCCTTGGCGGTTCCACTTTACCAGCGACGCTCAGAGATTCTGAAGCGCAAGAAGCCGATCCTTGTCGGGGTCTTTGCCGGGGCTGTTTCTTCCATCATTTCTGCGAGTGGCCTGGCTTGGGTTCTTGGCGGAAGTCGTGACGTGGTGTACTCCCTGGCGCCAAAGTCAGTGACCACCCCGATTGCCATCAGTATTGTCGAGAAAATTGGGGGGGTGGCGCCCCTGACCGCAGCACTTGTTGTTCTGACCGGGTGCCTTGGAGCTGTCTGTGGTCCGGAATTCTGCCGGTTGATAGGCATCCGTTCGTCCGTGGCAACAGGACTTGCCGTGGGAACCGCTGCACATGGTATCGGTACCGCGCGGATGCTGGAAGTCGACCGTCTGGCCGGTGCGGTATCAGGCCTTGCTATTGGCCTCAACGGTTTGGTGACGACCTTTATTCTGCCGCTGATGTTTCTGTTCTTCGACTGAAGCATGACAGATTTTTAATCACTTACAACTTCGACAGACCATGCCCGTAATACTTTTCACCACACTCCTGGCTCTTTCCGCTCTCTATCTGCCTCAGCCGCTGCTGCCGGTTCTGGTCAGGGAATTCGGCGTGACGCGTGAGACAGCCGCCCTGTTGACAACGATAACCTTCCTGCCGCTCAGTCTGGCGCCGCTCTTTTACGGTGTCCTGCTTGAATCCTTCTCAGTGCGCCGCATGCTGAGGGCTGCAGTCCTGTTGCTGGCTGTCTCCGAAGTGATGATCTTTTTCTGCAGTTCCTTCGTCTGGCTGATAGTACTGCGCCTTGTACAGGGTTTGTTGATACCTGCAATGCTGACGGCCCTGATGACCTATCCGTCGCGTGTTGCCCCTGCCGGAGAGGTGGCGAGGGCCATGGCCTGGTACATTGCCGCGACCATTCTCGGTGGTTTCGCGGGGCGTTTTTTTTCGGGGATGGTTGCCAGTCTCGTACACTGGCGACTCAGTTTTCTTCTGCTTGGCTTGAGTTTGATCTTTGCCTGGTTCTGGCTTGGCCGATTACCGGAAACTGGTTTTGTGCAAGTGAGGCGGGCAAGTCTGCATATCATCACCGAGGTGCTTTCCAGGCCCATGATGCGCACTGCATACGCCATGGTCTTTTGCTTTTTTCTGGTGTTTGCCGCAATGATGAATTACCTGCCTTTTCGTTTGACCGAATTGAACCCCCGGGTGGATGAATTTCGTATCGGGGCTGCATATGCGGGATATTTGTTTGGCATTGTCATGTCCCTGAATGCCGT
>DAOVNV010000223.1 GCA_030630015.1 Desulfuromonadales bacterium
GAGTCCTGACTGGTAATGACGAAGCCGGTAAACGAGAAAAGACAAAAAAACAAGGGTCTATGTCATTTCGACACAGACCCTTGTTTTTGATAAATGGCGGGAGTAGATGGGAATCGAACCCACCAGGGACGGGATACGCCCCTCATCGGTTTTGAAGACCGAGCGCGTCACCAGACTACGAACTACTCCCGTAACAATGCTCCGGAAAGTTTTCCGGGACCTCAGTATAACAGAATCTTTTACGGCTTGATAATCCGACCGGCCCTTTCCAGGGTATTGACGGTTTCCAGCATGTTGGAAATCCGTCCGATCGCCAGGGCGTCCTTCAGGTCGAAGTATTCCAGGCACAGGCCACAGGAAGCGATTTCGACGCCCATTTCAACCAACTGCTCAAGTGGTTCGAGGACGTCCGAGCCGCCGACCGTCAGCTTGATGCCCGTGTTGACGAAGAGGATGACGTCGGGAATGACGTCCCCTTCGGTCAGGGTGAAGATGAAGCTCTTCATGAGAATTTGGCCGAGCTTGACGTCGCCGCAGCCCATCTGGTCGGATCCGATCAAAATGACGTTCGGTCCGGCGGCAGGTGCGCTGTCGGCCGAAACAGCCTGTGTTTGACCAGGCGTCAATTCGATCAGGAACTCGTCGTCCTTTTTCGTGACCTCGGCTGCATAGCCCTGGCTGTCGGCAAGTCGGCACACGTTGTCACGCGAGGTGGCGTCGTTCACCAGGACCTGGAATATGGCCTGCGGTTCGTCGAGCATGAAGCGGCGAGCTTGAACCACCGGCTGCGGACACTGCTGACCGCGACAATCCAACGTTTCCATAATAGACCTTTTATGAGTAAGCAAAACAGAAGCTCGCGCATTATACGGATTAGATGTGTTTGTGGCAAGAGCCTAGTCGGCCCTTGTGTAATCGGCCCTGGCATACTCAGGGTTTTCTTGACTTCAATGGGGAGCATTCTTACACTGGCAAAGTTCGCAGTCAGCGCCTCACGGATCCAGGTTTTAACGAAAAGAGTGGCCAGCAGCCTGTCGGGCTATCAATGGACTGGCTGCTAGCTTTTGTAAAGGTTGTCATGCGCAGAAACACCAGGCAAATCCAGGTTGGTAGTGTAGCTGTCGGCGGTACGGCCCCGGTGTCGGTGCAGTCAATGTGCAACACGGATACCCGTGATGTCGCTGCCACCGTCGCGCAGATTCACGACCTGGAGGCGGCCGGTTGCGAGCTCGTTCGCTGTGCTGTTCCTGATCAGGCGGCTGCCGAGACGCTCGGTGCGATCCGTTCCGGGATCAGTATCCCGCTGATCGCCGATATCCACTTTGACTATCAGTTGGCGCTTGACTCGCTCAAGGCCGGCGTGGACGGGTTGCGGCTCAATCCCGGCAATATCGGGGCGGAGTGGAAGGTGGCTGAGGTGGTCAAGGCCTGCTCGGAGCGCAATGTGCCAATCCGGATCGGAGTCAATGCCGGCTCCCTGGAAAAGCCGCTGCTCGAAAAATACGGACACCCGACTGCCGAGGCCATGGTGGAAAGCGCGCTTGGTCATATCCGCATCCTCGAGGGCCTGGACTTTTGCCAGATCAAGGTCAGCCTCAAGGCTTCCGATGTGCGGCGGACTGTCGAGGCCTATCGGCTGCTTGCGGATCAGGTCGATTATCCCTTGCATATCGGGATTACCGAGGCCGGCACTACCTGGAGTGGTACGGTCAAAAGTGCCATTGGCTTGGGCAGTCTGCTGCTCGACGGGATCGGCGACACCCTGCGCGTTTCCCTGACCGGTGATCCGGTCGAAGAAGTGAGGGTCGGTTGGGAGATCCTGAAAAGCCTCGAACTGCGCGAACGAGGACCGGTCTTTATCAGCTGTCCGACGTGCGGCCGTTGCCAGATCGACCTGATCGACATTGCCGAAGAGGTCGAACGGCGCCTGCACGATCTGCCGCTGAAGCTGACGATCGCGGTGATGGGGTGCGTGGTGAATGGCCCTGGCGAGGCGCGCGAGGCCGACCTCGGTATTGCCGGTGGCCAGGGCCAGGGCCTGCTGTTCCGCAACGGTGAGACGGTCCGCAAGGTGAAGCAGGAAGATCTGGCTGATGCCCTTGTCGAGGAGGCTTGGCAAATGGTGGAGCAGCGGCAGAAAGAGACCTCTTGACTCCTCCACGCAGAGTAAATCCAGCCAGTCTTGCAATCCCCCCGGAAATAGGCTAATTTCTTCTTCACTTTGGCATATGATTAGAACTGTCCCTACGATCTTGAGGTTATTCGATGCGCTATTCCCAATACCTGCTGCCTACCTTGAAAGAGACCCCTGGCGATGCAGAAGTTCTCAGTCATCAGCTGATGTTGCGAGCCGGCATGATCCGCAAGGTTGCTGCCGGAATCTACAATTATCTCCCCATGGGTTTGCGGGTGGTCCGCAAGGTCGAGGAGATTGTGCGTGAGGAGATGAACCGTGCCGGGGCGATTGAACTGCTGATGCCTTCGGTCGTGCCTGCCGACCTGTGGCAGAAATCGGGGCGCTGGGAGCAATACGGCAAGGAACTGCTGCGCATTCAGGATCGCAAAGAGACCGATTTCTGTTTCGGCCCGACCCATGAAGAAGTGGTTACCGAAATCGTGCGCGGCACTATCAACTCCTACCGACAGCTGCCGATTAACCTGTACCAGATCCAGACCAAGTTCCGTGACGAGATCCGGCCCCGTTTCGGCCTGATGCGCGGCCGCGAGTTCATCATGAAGGATGCCTACTCGTTTGATCTCGATGATGCGGGTGCTGATCTTTCCTACGAAAAAATGTACCAGGCTTACCGGCGGATCTTTGAGCGGTGCGGCCTCAAGTTCCGGGCGGTTGAGGCGGATTCCGGCACTATCGGCGGGGCCTTCTCCCATGAATTCATGGTGCTGGCGGAATCGGGTGAGGATGCCATCGTGTCGTGCGACTCCTGCGAATATGCGGCGAATGTGGAAAAGGCTGAACTGCGTGCACCGGTTGGCGAAGCACCGCCACCGACACAGCCGCTGGGCAAGGTAGCGACTCCCAATCTGAAAAGCATCGAGGATGTTGCGAAATTCCTCAAGGAAGAGCCCCGTACCATGGTCAAGACCCTGGTTCTCCAGACCGATCAGGATGAGGTGGTGGCCGTGCTGCTGCGTGGTGATCACAAGCTCAACGAGATCAAACTGTGCAACTACCTCGACTGCAACCATCTGCAGCTTGCCGATGAGGCTCTGGTGAGAAAAGTCACCGGTGCGCCGACCGGGTTTTCCGGGCCGATCGGGTTGACCTGTCGGGTTCTTGCGGATCAGGACCTCGCTGTTATGAGTGATTTCGGACTTGGCGCCAATGAGGAGAATTTTCACCTGACCGGGGCCAACTATGGTCGGGACTTTACGGTCGAGGCGTTTGTCGACCTGCGCGAGGCGGAAGCCGGTGATGCCTGCCCCCGTTGCGAAGGGCGTCTGGAAAGCTGGCGGGGGATTGAA
>DAOVNV010000071.1 GCA_030630015.1 Desulfuromonadales bacterium
CCATTAATTGTGGTCAGCGATGAAATCAGGACGAAGCTGATTAAGTTGGAAATTTCCTCAATTCTTCACGAAAAACATCTCTACCTTTCGTTCGATAAAGCTGTGGAGCACGCAAGAGAGCACGTATGTGAAAACCGGTCATGAGAAAATAACGATTAGTCCCCCCTCCTGTCTCTGCAATTCTATAAGTTTTCTCTAAAACCCACCGGAATCCGATTGGCTTTTCCTGTAATCCCGTCATCGATCATGAAAGCCGATTCCGGGCGGGGACTACTGACAAATTACCAATACCAGAATTTATAGAACAATGTTATGCTTCGCTTGTTTGATATCCTTGAATGTGCTTGCTAGTCTGACGCCTTTTTCAATAGGAAGTTGCCATGCCGATCGCCCCGCCCCCGGAAGAGTTCCTGAACCAATCCGAGATGGAATTAACGGATCTGTTCGGACGTATGCGTTCGTTGACTGACAAGGCCGGTTTTTCAGGCGTTTTGCCTGCTATCTGGAAATGTTCGGATGAAAGTCAAGGGATCAAGAAAGCGCTCTATGGCTACTTCTTCGGCTGTCCCGGCTTCAACCTGGGCCGGGTAGGCGCTCTGCTCGATCCGAACCGGCTGGCGACGGCCGCCCATCATGGCAAGGACCTGGTGATTCTCGGTGGCAGCCATATCGGGGCGATCGAGAAAGATGGTTTCGGCTACATAGAGCGGGTGCATGGCGAAGTTGCCCCTTGTTGCGGCATGCTGTATCGGGTCCTGAAGGAGTATCTTGATGTGTACCGGCGTGCAGCCCATCTGACTAAAATTTTCCGTGGCCCCGAGGGGTTGTTGGTCGAGGTCCCTTACAAATACCTGTTCCGCAAGCCGCCGGGGGATACCGCGCGCATCCAGATCCGCCTGAACAAGCTGGTCAACGGTGAGGCCCTGCGCGAAGGGACGCTTGGCAAGATTTATCACCTGAACAACGAGTTGGCAGCTGTTCACCAGGCGGAACTTGCTGCTCTGACAACAGACCCCTGCCCGATCGGCTCAGTGCTCAGTCCGGAGTGTTTCACCTTCGTCAAGCAGATAGACCACGACAGTCTCGACCCGCGCCACATGCTGGAGGCCTCGCTGTTCGAGTTCCTTCCCGAGGTGGTCAGCTCCAGAAGCCCCCATCGGCGCCTCTGCAACGTCAATACCTGGCGACAGTTCCACAGGATTGCGGCCTATCTGACCGATATCCTGGATACCCGGGACCGCCATGTGCTGGTCATCGCCGGACTCACAGTCGACCATTCGGTCCGGCACAACACCTTCATTCCCCAGTTCGGTTTCTGGATGGAGCACGGTCAGGCGCTGCAGGCCCGTTACTATGGGCCATCCGAGTTGTCCGACCTGCTTGCTGAACAAGAGGTGTACCGGCCGGCGGAGACGTTCCTGGAATATGCCGGAGTGGATTAGCTTCGCTTCTCCAAGGGAGAAGCGAAAGTGCTGAGTTCTGCGCGATGAGCGATGAGTGAAAAGGCAAGATCTTTTCTCTGCTGTCACCTGGAGGTTTTTTCTCATCGCTCATCGCTTAGAACTCAGCACTATTTATTGCCAGCGCTCGCCATCCCATTTGCAGAGTGTGAAGAGCCCCGGTCTGGTCACGCTCATGGCGTACGACTGGTCGGTATTGCTCAGGTAGATGGCGCCGGGGCCGATGACGCTGGACCCTTGGCTGTCGAACTTGATGCAGGGGCGATCATCACAGGGCGGATAGTCGGGACTGGCAAAGGTGACGGCGCTGCTCGGGACGCCGAGAGGATTGCTGCAGGCCTTGCGATCCACGCCGGCACTCCAGCCAAAAGCGACACCAGGCGGCAGACTCTGCTCCCAGACAACGGTCGATTCTCCGGTTTCAGGTGTGCCGCTGCCATCGATGTCCTGCCAGGCGTACAAGGCGTAGCTGCGGGTTGCCGGGGAAAAAACCAGGAAACTGCGCTGTGTGTTCAGCATCCCGTTGCTCAGGGTGGTGTTGCCGCGCAGTTCGGCCTGACGTTGTGCTGACTTGAGGTCTTCAAGCAGTTGATATGCGGCGCGCTGCACCTGCCAATCGCGGAGCACGGCGGAAGATCCCCAGGCACTGATCGTAAGCAGGATACCGATCAGTGCAACGACAAATAGCAGTTCAAGTAGTGTGAACCCTTCCTCCCGAACCTCTCTGCGGATCATCTCACCCTCCACGAAAAGAGCCGGACCGAACCTGCGGTTTGCTCATCGGGATCAACCGTACGCTGGGCGGAGCCAAACTGGTAGACCTGGCCGGACAGGGAGACGGCCACAGCCAAGTCCGGTCCAATTTGAACTTTGCCGGGCACGGCACTGTCCGTGCTGGTGCTGGTCTGCTGCTGGCCGGTCTTGTCGAGGATGACCAGGCGACCAGTTGATGTCGTTTGGTCCTTCCACTCTTCTGGCTGATAATCGGCTGACGCGGCGAAATAGACCCGTCCAAACTGGTCAATGGCGGGAGTGTTCCAGACTTTTTCTCCCGGGTCGAGGATATGGGTCCAGAGCAGTTGCCCGCCCGTTGGCAGAATTTCCACGGCATAGATAGCGTAGGTTTCGTCTTCGTCCGCATGTTCGGCGCCGCCGGTACCGAATATGGCGAGCCGGCCATGAGTGGCGACGCCCGCTCCAATCGGTTGTGTGGCGCCGCCTGCAACTGTGTAGACCGGTACCCCGCCCAAAGCGGCTCCGGTGGCGGCATCGATGGCCCAAAGGCGACCGGCCATGTCGCCAAAGATCAGGTATTCGGTACTGCCGTTGCCATCGACATCCATCAGTGCCGGCTGTGCCGGTGTCGTGTTGATATCTGCCGCCGGCCCGTCGTAGCGGCTCTGCCACTGCCAGCGCAGGTTGCCGGTCAGCAGGTCAATGGCGCAGGCTTGGAGGCCGTATTCTCCATTGACTGGATCAATGGTGCCGCCCTGATCAGTTTTATTTGCATAGCTGGTTGTTAGAAATATCGCTGGGGAAGGGAGGCCATCGTCAGGGTCGCCAATAACAGCCCCCCTGGTCATACCGAGATTGGCCCCCGGCAGGAACTGTTCCCAGAGGATCATGGGCTGGTAAGGGTCAGTGACATCAAGGGCGAAAATGGCACTGCGTCCGAGATTCGGGGTGCTGCCGGTTCCGACCAGCAGAGTACGCCATTGCCTGCGGCCGTCGCCATTCCAGTCGAGGAAGAAATCGCCCAGGGTCGGCGCGCCGTCCACATGGACCGCTATTTCGTCGGAGCTGTCGTCGAACGGTTGATATTTGAAGCATGGTAGCAGGCTACCGGGAAGATAGGCCCAGAGCTCCTGGCCAGCAACGGGATGACTCTGGTTGTAGCTGCCTGACAGGGTATCCCAAGATCCGGCATAGAAAGCGTGCAGCATGCCGTCCTCCGCCCCGACGTAGACGACCTGGATGCGTTCGCTGGCGTTTTCTGCCAGAAAACTGCGTCCCGCCACTGCCGGTGTGGAACGGCTGATGCCCCAGAGGAGAGGGAATGCATCCCCACTGCCATCAACCAATTCTGCCGAGGTGCTGGTGCGGCCGCGGATGCTGTTGATGAGTGCTTGGGCTTCACCGGCGGTGGTTGCGCCCAGAGCGGTCTGCAAGGCCAGAGCTGCCGATGGCGCGACCGGTTGCAAATGTTCCACACCCCTGGTCGCAAGGTTGGTGAACAGGGTGCGATACTGGTTGTCGGGATCAATAGTTTGCGGGGGATCGCTGCTCGTCAGGGAGCCGGGACTGGCCCCTGTCCCCGGCTTCGGCATCTGTTCGGCAGCGTCCCATAACTGGAGAGGGGTGCTGCCGGTGATATCTATGGCCCGGAGGTGCCCGGCATGTTCGGGGCGGCAGAAACTGGCAATGTACAGGACTCCATCAGCAATGATCGGTGAGGTGGTGACAAACTCCTGCGCTGGAGTCAGGTTGTCGGCGGCACGTGCTTCCGGGACGGTACCGGCTTGCATCAAGCCGCAGAGTGACAGGGCCAGGCTGGTCAGAAGCAGATCAGGGCAGAAGCGCATTATTCCCTCCAACTTGAGGCCGTGAGTCTGTAGCCGGCACAGAGACCTGCACTCTGCTATCCACCACAGACTCACGGCTTCACGTTTATTCAATCAGTCATGTGAAATTCCGCAGCGGACCCAGGGTCCAGACCGGGGCCTGCATCGGCGGATCCCGGTGCGAGTTGCCGATAGCCGGTTGTGGTCTGTGTCGCTGCAAAGCCGCACAGGGTCTCGACAATCGTTTCGGCCCCGAGGGGCGTCCGGGCGCGCGCCAGCATGAAGATCCGCAGATCGTTGTCGCATTGCCAGTCGCCGTCCCCGTCCGGATTGTCGCGCAAAAAGATGTCGACCTGCAGACCGTTGGTCGAGGTTGTCAGAGAGGGAACGGACGGATATCTTAAATCTTCGCTTGCCTGGGACAGGTAGCTGCGCCACCGGTCTGAACTGGCATAGGTTGCGGCCAGTTGCCGGCGACCCCATTCAATGCCGGCGTTGGCAGCACTCAAGGCCTGTTCGCGTGCATTGGCGGCAGCCGTGCCCCGGGTTGCTTTGAGAACCTTGTCAGTGAGCACCAGCGCCAGCACCATGAGCAGGGCCAGTACGAAAATGACGGTTGCCAGGGCCATGCCTTTTTCACGACAGGCCATGATTTTTGATCTCCACGAGTTCGCTGATCTGGATGCGCCGGAAGTGATCGAAGAAGGGGCCGTAGGTCCGGTCGCCGAGTGTGTAGGCACGACTGTCAAGATAGCTTGGCTCTGCCTGCCGGCTCCTGACCAGAAGGCTGATACGGATGCCGCGAACATCTGCCAGGCTGCCTGGTTCGTCGACCAGATGCCCGTTTTTCATCAGGTACTCCAACTGCATCCCGTCGATGCAGGCATCCAGGATTTCCCGGCTGGTGAAATTGTCCCGGTAAAAACGGTTCGAGCCCTCGAACGGTTGCAGATAAAGTCGGTGAGCCCGCAACCCCAGCACCTCGATGCCGGCCGGCACCTGTCTAAGCAGCCCGGCGTTCAACTGCAAGGTCTGGTCGGCGGCAAGAACCTGGTAGCAGACTTTATGGTTTCCAAGAACCACATGGCTGATCGCTTCCGGCGCGGGCAGTATTTCCCGGCTGGAACCCGGTGCCCGGTTGGGGCGACGATCGAGCGTCAGGGCGGTTGTTCCTGGTCCTTCCGCCTGGGCCAGCATCAGATGGGGTGAGAAGGAAATGGCTTTCAGAATGGTGACCGCATCGTGGCCGGTCGGATCGCCGTACTCCGGCAGCAGGGCATCGGTCATCGTCTCGTGGGGATCACCCGGCAGGCTGTCGTGCACCAGGACCGGTGCCGGCCCGGTTGCTGTGCGGGGTCTGGCGCCGATCAGCAGAGCTGTGTCGCGCAGGTCATCGACGGCAAACCGCAGGAGGCGTTCGGCCCGTTTATGCAGATCATCACGGTCGATCTCAGCCAGGGTTCTCGACTGGAACGAAAGCATGCTGGACAGCAGCATCGAGCCAATAATGGCCGCTATGGCCATCGAGATCACCAGTTCAACCAGGCTGAACCCGAAATTGTTGGGGGCCTTCATGGCATGGCACGGAACGATTGCAACTGGTAGCTGTGTTGCTTGCCGGCCTGCTCCCAGCGGGCGATGACCGTGAGGCGGCTCAGGCCGGCTTGCGGTTGGTCGGTATCGACGTTGCGCTGGAGTTCGATCGTTCCATGCAATGATGGCAGCCGGGAGGTCACCGCCAGTTCGGCATAGTCGACGACCTGCATGGTGGCCAGGGCTTCCCCGGCCAGTCGTCGCGCTTGGCTGTGCAGACCGTTGCCCTGGTTGACCTGCAGGTTGGTGATCAAAAGCGGTAGCAACCCCATGCTGGCCACCAGGAAGATCACCAGGGAAACCAGCAGTTCAATCAGTGTAAACCCTCCGTTCCGTCGATCCGTTAACTTCATTGTTCCCTCCTTGAAAAAATAAAATGCAAAGCTTCAACGCAAAGACGCAAAGAATGACTAACCAAGACGCAAAGAAAAGCGTAATTATTCAGCTGTCTGACAAACCGCACAGCATGTGGGCTATAGCTGTTGCCTGCGGGAAGTTAAGTGACAACATTGGACGCAGGCAATGGCTGTAGTCCACATGCCCTCGCTGAGACGCTGAATAGTTACAAAAAATCATCCCATCAGGCCCTGGTCGGCGAAACTCATATAGCGGCCGTTGCCGATAATGATATGGTCCAGCACCCGGATCCCCATCAGGGTACCGGCTTCCCTGAGCCGCTTGGTCAACTCCAGGTCTTCGCGGCTGGGTGTCGGATCGCCGGACGGGTGATTGTGCACGAACAGGACGGCCGCTGCCGATTCCCGAACCACCGGAGCAAACACCTCGCGCGGATGCACGATGCTGGCATTCAGGCTGCCTTCGGACACCTGGATCTCACGCAGGACCCGGTTCTTGGCATCCAGCAACAGGGTCAGAAAGACTTCTTTCTTGCGGTCGCGCAGGCGTTCGTGGAAGTGCCTGAATACCTCCTGCGAACTGGTATAGCGTTCACCGGGGGTCAGAGAGGTGGTGGCAAAGCGGCGGGACAGTTCGCCGACAGCCAGAATCTCGGCGGCCTTGGCCGGGCCGATGCCGGGGGCCAGGCAGAGTTCAGCGGCGGATGCATTTGAAAGCCCTCGCAGCGAACCGAAGTGGGTCAGCAGCTGACGAGCAAGGTCGAGGGCGGTGGTACGGGGTCGGGAATTGCCGGTGCGCAGGATCAGCGCTAGAAGTTCTGCATCGCTGAGCATGGCTGGACCGCCATGCAGCAGCTTCTCCCGCGGCCGGTCGGCCGCAGGCCAGTCCTTGATGCGGGACATGTCCCCTCCCCTGATGTACTAAATATCAAAACAAAACAAAGTTTAGAAAAACTTAACGTCATCGATTTAACATGGATTGAACGGAGGATGCAAGAATGATTTTCAGGATCCAGGCCTAAAAAATCGGATCGGCAAAGGCCCTGGGTTGGTAGGATAGCCTGATTTCACCGGTTGTGGTCAGGTGTGCTTCGATGGGGTAGGAGGTGTCATTCAGAACATCGGCCAGGAAGGCAATGAGTTCCTGCTGGGGGTCGCCATCTATATGATCCCTCAACATGCCCTCTTTGAAATAGTTGTGGAGGGTTTGGTCTACGAGAATTTTGATCTGTTGCGAACTTTCTTTTTCGTCCAGGAATTCGTTGTAGCTCATGAGACCCTCCCGTTCGAACGGCTGGCTTGTCTTGTCTGTCACTTGTCCTTTTTGAGAGGGGTCCCCCAGAAGGTTCCCAGCACATTTTTGTCCTTATCACTGAGGATCGCCCCTCGTTCAATCATTCGCTGTAGCAAGGCGTCAAGTTCTTCCCGGGCCCTGTTGGCATCATCTGCCTTGTCGCGGGCGTGGCAGATGGTACAGCGTGCTTCAATCGTCTTCTGAAACTCATCAGTGTCAGCAAGGCGGTGTGGGTCGTGGACTGCAGTTGGAACCGCAGCAAGTACCGTCACAGAGGAGAGAGTTGCCAGCGTAAGAGTCGTCAGCGGGAGAATCCAATTTTTTGTGATCATAACCCTGGAGGGGCGTCTCATAAGTCTTCGAGCTGAGTTGTGACCCATTCGTCGATCTCTGTTGCAATATTTTCCGGCAGGTCGATGAACTTCAGTCCCATTCCCGGTTCGAGAGAGGACTTCCTTTCGAAGTGTCGTTTCCAGATAACTTCACAGGTTGAGTGAAAAGTCAGTTTGGTCGGGGTTGGTAGGGTGATTTCAATCTTGAACCGGTCACCTGGTTCGCGCGGTTTGACCGTGCCGATGAAGAGGCCGCCGCGGCTGATATTCTTGGCATAGCCGAAAAAGGTTTTCTGCCCATCGTCACAATGTACATTTTCGACAATCAGCGGGGCGCGCAAATTATTGCGTCGGCTTTGTTGCTCGGCGGTGTATTCCGGGGGGGTGTCCTGATCCATATTGAGCCTTCCGAATCTACAGTCAACAGTGTAAATTTCGATCATAACACAAAAAATTAAAGTCCCATAATCAAATCAGACGTGATCTTGGTGCTGGCGGAGCAGTTCCAGCGCTTCAGCGAGATCTTCAGGGTACGGTAAATCACACCATCTGAAAAGTTCCGGCAAGGTATGTTCCGGTTCCTCTCTGAGGCAGGGCCCGGAACAGAGTTCGTGGATCAGCCGAAGTGTTTTGAGGCCGTCGAACCAGTCATGGAAGGCCTTGAGCCGTTCTGCGGAGCGGGCGTGATTCCTTAGGATTCCTGACCAGGCGGAGGCGAAGTTTGACCTGTTCAGAAAGTCAGCCAGTTCGGGAGAAAGGGCTCCGGCCTGGTTGATCATTTTTGCGGGTTCCGCGTCAGGGTTAACGTTGACAACTTTCAACCATCCGGCCAGGATCTCGAAGGCTTTAGCCGGGTAGAAAAGGGCCGCTGAGGGGGTCTCCGACAGCATCTGTGCCATACTGGCCCCGGTACCGAAGGGGACCCGGTTCGAGGCGCGTGCTGACGGCTGGACCCGGGTGCCGCGGAGGTGGGCTACGCCATCGATCTTTGCCGCCTGCTGCAGGAAGTAGAAATCCTCGCCGGCCTTGCGACGGCTCATGCCGCCGCAGCGGACATAGGTCATTGCCCGGCAGGCCATGGCACTGCCGATGGTTGCGAAGGCGTAGGGGGAACCGGCCCGGGCCAGGCCGAGGACGTAACTGCGGATAAACAGTTCGTAGCGGTCGATGGCTGCCTGCCGGGTCGCGTCAGCGGCCATTTGGTGACGGAAGGCGAGCGAGGCCGCACCCGCATTCTTCTCAAAATGGGTTGTGATTGCGGCAAGGTAGTTCGGTTCGACCAGGGTGTCGGCATCAAGGGCAACCAGCAAAGGTCGGGCAGACCAGTCGAGACGGCTCAGCGCCAGGTCCATGCCGATTTTTCTGGCCAGGCCGACCCCGCCGTTGCGTTGCGGCATTTCAAATCCCGGTGATGCGGCATCAACCCAGGCCAGGTTCAGGGCGGATTCTTCCGCCCGCCGTGGCAGGACCCTTAAATCACTCTGGTTGCAGGCCCGCACTTCCGGGGCTGCATCGACGCGGTGGTTGATGACGACAACAATCAGAAAACGCGCAAGCAGTTCAACCGGGTTGGCGGCCAGGCTGTCCAGGGTGGCCAGGAGATTTTCGCCTTCGGCGAGGGACGGGATGACCACCGCCCCGTGAAACCCGGCGCCCTGCTCGCCGGTAAGCTGCCATGGGTCCTGCACGGCGCGGGTTTTCAGGTAGCGTTGTACGGCATTCGGGCAGGACGTCATCATCGCTTGTCCTGCCATTGGCCCAACAGGGTTGCCAAGGGCTGCCTGTCGCCGTCCAGCCAGTGAATTTCAACGCCTTGCTTTTCCATGCGGCGGAACCAGGTCTCCTGGCGTTTGGCGAACTGATGGATGGCGCTGTTGAGTTTCTGGAACAGATCGTTGCGATTGATGAGCCCCTGCAGATGCTGCGCCACATAGCGGTATTCAAGCCCGTAGAATTCGAGGGTTTGCCAGGAAACCCCCTGCTCATGGAGAGCGGCGACTTCTTCGATCAACCCTTCCTGCAGGCGGGCTTTGAGGCGCGCAGTGATCCGTTGTCGCAGCACAGGTCTTGGCCAGCGGAGCCCGAAGACGAGCGGGGACAGTTCCGGAAGCGCGATGGTTTCGGCATCTGGCTGCTTTTCGCCTTCCGCAATCTCAATCGCTCGGATGACCCTGTCCCGGTCATTCAGATCCGTGCTGTTGTGAAGGTCTTGCCGCAGTGCCTGCAGGTGTTCCTGCAGTTCAGTCAGGCTTGCCCCGGCAAGTTGGCGGCGCAGGGCTGGATTCTCGGGAACTTCGACCAGATGGTAGCCGCGCAGCAGTGCGTCGAGATACAGGCCGGTTCCGCCGACCAGGACAGGCAGACGGCCGCGTCGGCATATCGAGTCAAAAGCTTCGCAAAAACATCGGGCAAACTCGAACAAGCTGAACTCGTGACCGGGGTCGACGATATCGATCAGATGATAGGGGATTTCTTCGTATTCAGCCAGGTCCTTGCCGCTGCCGATGTCCAGACCCCGGTACACTTGCCGTGAATCGGCAGAGATAAGCTCTCCATTCAGGGCACGGGCGGCTTCGACGCCGAGGCGCGTTTTGCCTGAAGCGGTCGGACCAAGGATCACCAGCAGGTTGGGTGGATGACTTAGCAAGAATCCCTCTCCGATAAGCCGTCAATCATTCTTTTGCCACAGCCGGAAGTAGGCATTATTAAGCGAGACATGGTGGACAGCCGAAAAAGTTCTAGCGCTATAGCCTGAGCTTCGTGAGGAACAGTTATAGTCTCTCTTCAACGGTAAAGCAACGCCAGGGCTTTCCACCGGAAAGGATTTCTGGTATAAGTGCACGAACTTTCGACTGTCACCCCGGTCAAAACAAATATCCTCTGGCTGACCATCCTCTATGCCTCAACCTAGTTCTGCCATTTTAACTGCTGACGGCGAAGCCGTTATCCTCCCGCGTTCAG
>DAOVNV010000096.1 GCA_030630015.1 Desulfuromonadales bacterium
ACGGCGAGCAGATGGGCACCCGTACCCAGCAGGCGATCAGTCAGAGCCCCCAGTCCCGGCCCTATCTCCACAACCCTGTCATTTTCGGACAGATCCGCTGCAGCCAAAATCCTGTCAATGACATGCTCGTTTTGAAGAAAATTCTGACCGAACTTCTTTTTAGGGCGAATGGGCATAATCGAAAGGGGACCCCTTGCAGTGGTTTTTCACATTCCGTGCCCCGCGCTTGCCACGCCATAGCCTTGCGGGCGAAGGCGGGTCACGCGCTACTTGATTCACCTGTGCCAATCCCGCCGCCGCCAGCGCTGGCTGCGCCAACCCTTAATCAGAGGCACCAGACGCAGGGTTATAAAATAGGCCAGGCTGCCAAACAGGACTCCACCGACTAAGCCACCGACCCACAGGGGGCCAATGATGTCATAGCTCAAATCAGCAAACGCGCCAAATGAAAATTCGCCGGGCAGATCTACATGTTCCAAACCAAGCAATATCCGGCCGACTTCGTACTCAATCGCATAAATGGCCGGCGCCGTCACCGGGTTGGTGATCCAAACACCGAGGATGGCTGCCAGCCGATTCTCCCTGAGCAGATACGCAAAGAAAATCGCTATGATCATCTGGAGACCGAAGGTCGGCGTCATGCCGATAAAAATCCCCAGAGCGACACCCTTGGCGATCTCCTCGGGCAATCCACGCAGGCGAATGAACCGGACCAGCATCAATTTCGACTGACGTAAGAAACCGATTCCCCGCCACATGTGCGCGTCTCCCAAAATCACAAGTTTTGTAAAACGAAACTACAAGGTGTCCAACCTGACGGTATCCAGGGGCCAACTGGCCACGGCATTGACATCCCACTTTGAGACTGAACCTGACTCGATGTAAAAATCTGTCGGAACC
The DNA here is from genome assembly GCA_030630015.1 of Desulfuromonadales bacterium. Taxonomy (GTDB): domain Bacteria; phylum Desulfobacterota; class Desulfuromonadia; order Desulfuromonadales; family BM103; genus JAQYVZ01. Next base: position 901 of record DAOVNV010000096.1, read on the forward strand.
CCCAGCATTGCAGCATTGTCACTACAGAGTGACGGGCTGGGGAACGTGACAGTCAGGTTGCATCCAGCAGCCAATTCCTTGAAGCGTTTTCGCAGACCGGAATTACAGGCTACCCCACCGGCGACAACAATTCGGCTCAGACCCTCCGCTTCTGCAGCAGCCAAGGATTTTGCCGTCAGAACATCCACCACCGCAGCCTGGAAACTGGCTGCGACATCTGCCAGATGATCGCCGGTTATTGGCCCGCTCTGCTCTTCGACATAACGCCACACGGCTGTCTTGATGCCGCTGAAACTGAATTCGAAACCAGGCTTGTGCAGCATCGGTCTCGGAAACCTGATCGATCCCGGATCACCCTGGCCAGCCAGGCTGTCGATCAGGGCGCCCCCCGGATAACCGAGACCGAGCAGTTTGGCTACCTTATCGTAAGCTTCACCTGCAGCATCGTCGCGGGTCTGACCCAGGGTTCTGTATTGGCCGATGCCATTCACCCGATACAGGTGGGTATGACCACCAGAAACAGCGAGTGCGAGAAAAGGGAATTCCAGTTCTTGTTCGAGAAAAGGGGCAAGGATGTGGCCTTCCATATGATGGACGGTTGCCAGTGGAATTTTCCGAGCCCAGGCCAGAGCCTTGGCAGTTGACAAACCGACCAGCAGGGCGCCGATCAGGCCAGGGCCGCGCGTAACTCCGACTCCCTCCAGATCGTCAAGCGAAACCCCTGCCGTCTCAAGTGCCTCCTTGATAACCACAGTGATCGCCTCGACATGCTTTCGGGAGGCAAGTTCCGGCACGACTCCGCCATACCGGGCATGGACATCAACCTGGGAAGCAACGATGTTCGACAAAATCTGGCGACCGTCGCGCACCACGGCAGCAGCCGTTTCATCACATGAAGATTCTATACAGAGGAGGAGCATAAAAACCTGAGGCGCGAATCGCGAGGCGAGAAGCGCGAAAAAAGAAAAGAACTTATCAACTGACAGAGCTGGCGCCGACTTTCTGTGTATTCTCGCCTCGCGCCTCACACCTCTCGCTTCTGCTTATAAAAGATTCGCTGCCAGTTCAGCCAGACAGGAGCGTTCACCCTTGGTCAGGGTCACATGTCCGGCTATTTCCTGGTCCTTGAATTTTTCCACGGCATAAGCCAGGCCGTTGCTGGACGAGTCGATATAGGGGTTATCGATCTGGTAAGGATCGCCAGTCAGGACCATCTTGGTCCCTTCCCCGGCCCGGGTGATAATCGTCTTGATTTCGTGGGGCGTCAGGTTCTGGGCTTCATCGACAATCATGAACTGTTTGGGGATGGAGCGGCCACGAATATAGGTCAGAGCCTCGATCTCCAGCAAGCCTAAATCAACCAGTTCCCTGTAGCCGCGTTTACGCTTGCCTTGCTCTTCGACTGAGCCGAGCAGCAGTTCGACATTGTCAAATATGGGCTGCATCCAGGGAGAGAGTTTCTCTTCAAGATCACCCGGCAAAAAACCGAGATCACGCCCGAGCGGGAAGATCGGTCGAGAAACCAGCAAGCGGCTGTAACGACCCTCGTCAGCCGACTTAAGCAGTCCTGCGGCAATCGCCAGCAGGGTTTTTCCGGTTCCGGCCATCCCGACCAGGGTCACCAGTTGGATATCCTCGTTGAGCAGCAGGTCGAAGGCAAACTGCTGCTCCCGGTTGCGCGGCTGAATGCCCCAGATGCCGTCCTTGGGGCCGCGCACCAGTGAAACGACCCTGCGCTGGCCATGATGGTAACGGCCCAGCGCCGTATGGGAGGGGTTTTCCTCATCGACCAGGGTCACGCATTGGTTTGACCGCAGTTCTTCCTGGATATCGAGAAAGCCCTGCTCGTAAAACGTATCGACGGCGTCACGCGGCACGGCCAGCTCGGTCGTTCCCGAATAGAGTTCGTCGATGGAGACCTTGTCCGATGAATAGTCTTCTGCTTTCAAACCGACCACATCCGCCTTGATCCGCAGATTAGTGTCCTTGGTGACGAAAACGACCGGTTTGTCGGTGCCGTTTTTCAGAGCGAGGGCGACCGCCAGAATGCGGTTGTCGCCTCGATCGTAACGCAGTTCGGGCGGCAGGCTTTTCAGGTGATCTTCAGTGTAAAGTTCAACCTTGAGGTATCCACCGTTTTCAAGCTGCACGCCGTCAACGAGCTTGCCCTGGGTGCGCAGCTTGTCGATCAGACGTGAAAAATGCCGGGCATTTCGGCCTGTTTCACTCAGGTCTTTCTTGAAGCGGTCGATCTCCTCGATCACGGTCATCGGTATAACCAGGTCGTTCTCTTCAAACCGGTAGAGCGCCTGGGGGTCATGCAACAGGACATTGGTATCAAGGACATACGTTTTAAGCATAAAGGTTCCGTTTGCACCGGGCAGAATGCCACGGGAAAAGATTAAACTTAAAGCCCTCTGACTTCGGAGGCCAACTCGCGCAGGGCAAATAAGAAGCGGTCTATCTCCTCACCGGTATTGAAATAGCCAGGACTGACCCTTACGGTCCCCTCCGGGTAGGTCCCTATGGTCCGATGAGCGTCGGGGGCACAATGCAAGCCCGTTCGACAACAGATACCATATTCCCGGTCCAACCGGAAGCCCAAGGTTGCAGGTTCGATTGACTCCAGGGTAAAGGAGACAGCCCCGCCGTGTATTTCAAGATCTTCGGGACCGTAGAGGGTGACTCCGGCTATCTTGCCAAGACCGGTCAGTAATTGGTGCAGGAGAGCTTTTTCGTAGGACCGAACCCTCTCAAAGCCCTCCTTTTCAATGAATTCAATCGCCGCCTTGAGCCCGGCCAGGCCAATGGTATTGAGAGACCCACTTTCAAGGCGTTCCGGCAACTCGTCAGGCTGACGGTCCGAATCGGATAGAACTCCTGTTCCACCGTAAACCAGGGGACGCACATCCAGTCCTTTACGCACGAATAAGAAACCTGTTCCCGGAGGGCCCATCAGCCCTTTATGACCGGAAGCAGCCAACAAGTCGATACACATTTCCTGCACATTGATCGGAAAGAGACCAGCACTTTGCGCCGCATCAACCAACAGGAGAATGTCGTTGCGACGGCACCAGGGACCAATCGTCCCAATGTCCTGAAGCGTCCCGGTCACGTTAGAACAGTGGGACATTGCAAGCATGCGCGGTTTTTTTTCACAGGCTTCGATAATAGCCGACAGTGTCGTGATCCCCGCAGGATCTGCTGGTACCCTGATGACTTCAACACCACGGTCTGCCAGGGCGCGCAGCGGTCGTATCATCGCATTGTGTTCCATCGATGTCGTAACGACCCGGTCTCCAGGGTTCAGGAGACCGAACAGGGCCAGGTTGATCGCTTCGGTCGCACTGGATGTAAAAACAATCCGGGAGGAATCGGCCACACCAAAAAAACGGGCCACGGCTTCACGGGTTTCAAAAACGAGACGGGCAGCTTCGAGAGAAAGGTGATGACCACCACGTCCGGGATTGGTGGTCAGTTGCCGCATGGTCCGGTCTACAGCATCACATACCGGCCCGGGCTTTGGAAAGGCGGTCGCAGCATTATCCAGATAGATTGTCATGAGGGGGATCAGCCAGCCGTTGAGTGCGTCTTGTCCATGGCACCATGATGATGAACCTTGTTCTTGCCAGCACCTTTGGCCATATACATCATCTCATCGACATTCTTTAACAAGGCTTCGGCATCTGCACCATCATCCGGGAAAGAAGCAACCCCGATACTGACAGTGACCCCGTGGGTTTTGGTGATGCCGGTCAAAAAGCGTGGGGATTCTGTCTCGACAAAGATGCGAATGCGATCAGCGACCGTCAGGGCTTCCTGGAGACGTGTTTCCGGCAGCAGGGCGACGAATTCCTCGCCTCCGTAGCGGTAAACCAGGTCACAATCGCGCAGTAGGTCGCACATCAGTTCGGCCATCTCGCGCAGCACAACATCACCATTCGGATGCCCGTAAGAGTCATTGAACAGCTTGAAATCGTCCACGTCAAGCAGGATCACGGACAACGCCGTACTATAACGCTCTGCCCTTCGGACTTCTTCATCAAAATCCCGCTTGAACTGGCGATGGTTGAACAATCCTGTAAGCCCATCCGTACAGGCCAGTTCAAGGGTGCGGCGGTGCAGGCGCGCATTATCGATACTCATGATTGCAAAGGAGGCAAGGATCGACAACAGGTGTAAACGGCTTTTCTTGAGAGCATGCGGCTTGAAATCATCAACATAGAGGATGCCGACAATATTCTCCTGGAAGACCAGCGGCACCGCAATCAGCGATCGGATTCCCTCCTTGACAGCCAGCGGGTTCATGGGGAAGTCAAATGACTCGGTATCCTCCACCACGAAAGGCTCCCCATGCTCCAGGATCTTGTGCGTTAAACCGCCAGGCTTGGCAACCCAACGCTTATGGGCAGTAAAGGTTTCACTCAGGCCGGCATGAACATGCAACTCCAACGAGCAATCAGTCTCGTTATAAAGAGCGATACTGCCCGCCGGGAAATCCGTAATCGCCATGGCGCTGTGCAGGATATTCTGCAAGACTTCGTCAAGATCAAGTGAAGACACCACGACCTGCGCCACGCAGAGAATATTTTTAAGCCCCCTGACCTCCTCGAGAAGAGTCATGTCCTTCGAATGTGCATCCCCACCCATGTTTACCCCCCGTAAAATTGCAATTGCTTGTTGATTATTGTATACCATACCTAAACTGAACCGCTATAGTTTTATTTAAACTGAATAAAAATCCTGCGACACTCTCCATCCACCGTTTATTCATGGAACCGGATATTTATCCAGTTGACAGCCACTACATATTGTGGTTTAAATGCAAACGTTACACAACATCTACCTATTTATCTTCATTTACCCATAAAATCAAAGACTTGCAGGAAGGCTGTCATGACTAAGAAAACACGCACCGCCAAGCCCGAACTGTCTCCGAATGCCGTGACTGTTCTGGAACGCCGCTATCTTCGCAGGGACCAGGAGGGGAAAGTCCTGGAAGCACCGATCGACATGTTCGAACGGGTTGCGAAAACAATCGCCTCAGCTGAGAAAAATTTCAAGACCGGACGGGTCCCTGCCGAGCTGGAAAAAGACTTCCTTGAGATGATGACCTCTCTCGAGTTCATGCCTAATTCGCCAACCCTGATGAATGCCGGTCGGGAACTGGGGCAGCTTTCCGCCTGCTTTGTCCTGCCGATTGGCGATTCCATGGAGGAGATCTTTGAAGCGATCAAGCAGACCGCCCTGATCCATAAGAGCGGCGGCGGCACCGGCTTTTCATTCTCCCGCATTCGTCCTGCCAATGATGTGGTGCTCTCCACCAGGGGCGTTTCATCAGGGCCTCTCTCTTTCATGAACGTTTTCGATGCGGCTACCGAGACAATCAAGCAGGGCGGTACGCGCCGCGGCGCCAACATGGGTATTCTGCGGGTCGATCATCCCGACATCATGGACTTCATCATGTGCAAGCGGGACCAGACCGTGCTGACTAACTTCAATATCTCGGTCGGAATTACCGAGGCCTTCATGGATGCGGTGGAAAAGGACCACGACTACGACATCATCAATCCGCGCACCGGCGAAGTGGCCAGCCAGCGTTCGGCCCGCAAGGTATTCGACCGGATCGTCGACCTGGCCTGGACCAACGGTGAACCGGGCATCGTTTTCCTCGACCGCCTCAACCGCGACAACCCCACACCACATGTCGGTGAGATAGAAGCGACCAATCCGTGCGGCGAGCAGCCCTTGCTCCCCTACGAGTCGTGCAACCTCGGCTCGATCAACCTGTCCAAACTGATCACTGCCGAAAACCAGGTGGATTGGGACCGTCTGGCCCAGGTGGTCGAACTTGCTACGCGCTTCCTCGATAATGTTATCGAAGTCAATAAGTACCCGATAGAGCAGATCGCTGAGATGACACGCGCCAACCGCAAGATTGGTCTGGGTGTCATGGGTTGGGCCGACATGCTGATCCTGCTCGGCATCCCCTACAACAGTAATGAGGCGGTGGAACTGGGTGAAAAGGTGATGAAGTTCATCAGCGACACCGCGCTGGCCACCTCCCGTACTCTGGCTAAAGAGCGCGGGCCATTTCCCAACTACGAAGGCAGCATCTTCGACGGCAAGGGTGACCCGGTACGCAATGCCACCTGCACCACCATTGCGCCGACCGGAACCATCTCGATCATCAGTTCGACATCCAGCGGGGTCGAGCCTCTGTTTGCAGTCTCATACGTGCGCCAGGTTCTTGACAAAGACATCCTCGTCGAAGTTCATCCGATCTTTGAAAAAATTGCAGTACAACGCGGCTTTTACTCACAAGAGTTGATGAAGAAGATCGCTCAGCATGGCACTATCCAGGATCTTGCCGAGATTCCCGAAGATGTCCGCCGCGTGTTCGTTACCTCGCATGACATCACCCCGGAAGACCATATCCGCATGCAGGCCGCCTTCCAGAAGTATACGGACAATGCCGTCTCAAAAACGGTCAACTTTTGTAATGATGCCACCCGCGAGGATGTCGCAACGGTTTACCGCCTGGCTTATCAGACTGGCTGCAAGGGGGTCACCATTTATCGCGACGGCTCGCGCGACATGCAGGTTCTATCGGTCGCGAAAGACGATACCAAACCGGAAGACACCGTGCCGCGCGAAACAGCCAAGCAGCGCGTCAAGCGCGACCGGCCACGTGCCCTGTCCGGCAGCACTTACCAGATGCAGACCGGCTGCGGCCCGCTCTATGTGACGATCAACGAAGACCAGAATGGCCTGTTCGAACTCTTCACCACCATGGGCAAGGCGGGTGGTTGCGCCTCCTCCCAATGCGAAGCGATCGGCCGTCTGGTCTCCCTGGCATGGCGCAGCGGTATCCAGGCCCGCCAGTCTGTCAAACAGATGATCGGCATCACCTGCCACAAACCGGCCGGCTTCGGAGAAAATCGCATCACCTCCTGCTCTGACGCCGTCGCCAAAGCAATCCAGATGCATATGGCACAGCACGGCGAAGACGACGTCATCCATGCCAACAATGGCGGCGCCTGCCCTGATTGCGGTGGCCCGGTCGAACATGAAGGCGGCTGTTGCGTCTGTCACGCCTGCGGTTATTCGGAGTGTGCCTGAAAGCAGGAGCGAGACGCGCGGGGCGAGTGGCGCGAAAACCCTCTAAGGGGCCCCGTCCTCGCTGAGGCTGCGGCGTAACAAGCGGTCCAGGTTCTCACTGGGCTGTTCCCGTCTAAACGAACTTCCGAGAAAAGGGCTGCCAAGTATACGGGCGGCCCTCTTTTTAGATCGCTACATAGAATTTTAGTAACTATTCAACTGTCTTACTGAACCGCACAGCATGTGGGCTATAGCTGTTGCTTGCGGGAAGTTAAGTGACAACGTTGGACGCAGGCAATGACTGTAGGCCACATGCACTCGCTGATATGCTGAATAGTTACGAATTTTACTGATAATTATTTTGCCGATTGGTGTAGACTGTCTCGGCACTGGCAAATCCTCTTAATCAATCAAACCGGATAACGAAGAAAGGTCGAACGTGCTTAAAAATATACTGATGGTCGTGGGGGCTGCCCTATTAGCCGTCGTGCTCAGCTTTGCCGGCATCAAATTTTATACTGCCTACCAGGCTGCACAATATAACGATACTGTCGTACCGCTCCTGCAGGAAGTCATCCCGGAGATGTCGACATGGCAAGAGGATGTCTTCAGGAAACATATTTCTCCCGAAGCTCT
>DAOVNV010000216.1 GCA_030630015.1 Desulfuromonadales bacterium
GATCCCGAAGCACTGACCGTACTTTCCAACGAGGCGTTTCGTGATGTGTCCTTCCTGCTGCGCGCTGAGCACAATGAGCAGGTTGCCAAGATCCTCGACGATCCGGAGGCTCCGCCCAATGAGAAAGGCGTTGCCGTCGCTTTCCTGCGCAATGCCGAAGTCGCTGCTGAGTTCGAGCTGCCGACCTGTCAAGACACCGGTACCGCAACCATCGTCGCCAAAAAAGGGCAAAATGTCTTTACCGGCTGCAATGACGCCGAAAAACTCTCCGAGGGCGTTTACAAAACCTATACCGAGGAAAACCTGCGCTACTCGCAGACAGTTGCCCTCGACATGTATACCGAGAAGAACACCGGCACCAACCTGCCGGCTCAGATCGACATCTACGCCGATCAGGGCGATGCCTACAAGTTTCTGTTCATCACCAAAGGCGGTGGGTCGGCCAACAAGACCTACCTCTACCAGGAAACCAAGGCCCTGCTGAACCCTGAAAAGCTTGAGCAATTCATGGTTGAGAAGATGAAGTCCCTGGGCACCGCAGCCTGCCCGCCTTACCACCTCGCCTTTTGCGTCGGCGGTACCAGCGCCGATGCCTGCCTGAAAACGGTCAAAATGGCTTCAACCAAGTATTACGACAACCTGCCGACCGAAGGCAACGAGCATGGCCAGGCTTTCCGCGATATCGAACTGGAGAACAAGGTCCAGAAACTGGCCGAAGGTCTCGGCATCGGCGCCCAGTTCGGCGGCAAGTATTTCACTCATGATGTCCGCATCGTGCGCATGCCTCGGCATGGTGCATCCTGCCCGGTCGGCATCGGCGTTTCCTGCTCGGCCGACCGCAATATCAAAGCGAAGATCACCAAAGAGGGTCTCTTCGTCGAGGAAATGGACCGCAACCCGGGCCGCCTGATCCCCGAAAAATATCGCACCAAGCGTGACCGCGGTGTCAAACTCGATTTGAACCAGCCGATGGAAGACATCCTGGCCGAACTGACCAAGCACCCGGTGGCCACATCGCTGATGCTGACCGGCACTATCATTGTCGGCCGCGATATCGCTCATGCCAAGTTCAAGGAACTGCTCGATGCCGGCAAGCCGCTGCCCGACTACCTGAAAAAGCACCCGATCTACTACGCGGGTCCAGCCAAAACCCCGCCGGGCAAGCCTTCCGGCTCCTTCGGCCCGACCACGGCTGGCCGCATGGACTCCTACGTTGGCCTGCTCCAGGAAAACGGCGGCTCCATGATTATGATCGCCAAAGGCAACCGCTCCCAGCAGGTGACCGATGCCTGCAAGAAGAACGGTGGTTTCTACCTCGGCTCCATCGGCGGCCCGGCTGCCCTGCTCGCCGAAGAGAACATCACAAAGGTCGAATGCCTCGACTACCCCGAACTCGGCATGGAAGCGGTCTGGAAAATTGAAGTGGTTGACTTCCCGGCCTTCATCCTGGTTGATGACAAGGGGAACGACTTCTTTGAGGGTCTTTTGTAGTCGTTTTTGTAAAATGTAAAAAGTGAAATATTAAATATAAAAAGCCCCGGATTTTTCCGGGGCTTTTTATATCAGGCGACAAACCTTTGTAGGAGCGGTCTCCTGACCGCGAACAGGTTGAAATCAGCCAATCCAGCGTTCGCGGTCAGGAGACCGCTCCTACAGTAATTTCATTCAAGTCCTTCAACCGCTTCCCTGAATTCTGCAGGCAACCGTCTTGGTTTTCTGGCCTGGTAATCAAAACAGACCAGCGAAGTCCACCCTTCAGCAGTGGCCTCATCACCCCGCTCGATCCGGTATTCCATAACAAAAGAGGACCGGCTGACCTTGGAGATGCGCACCCCGATCTCCAGTTCATCTCCCAGAAACATCTCCGCCAGGTAGTTGACGTGCGCTTCCGGAAGAATGATACCGCAGCCGTTGCCGAGATCTATTTCCGAATAGTTCCCCAGATACTTCAGAAACGCGATCCGGGCATCCTGAAAAAAGTTCAGCACTGCCGAGTTGGCGACATGTCCACCATAATTGACGTCGGCAACCCGAACTGTATAGGGCAGCACAAACTTGAAATCTTCCATAACATCTCCTGTGCTCTTTAGTCACCCATCTCTGTAGGAGCGGTCTCCTGACCGCGAACCGCTGGGATGGCCAGAAAAACCATTTCGCGGTCAGGAGACCGCTCCTACACTTGGCAACTCGGGCAGAAATAAGTTGACCTCTGCCCGAGTCGGACCTGTCGAATCGGCCCATGACAGCTCACACAAGGCATTCCGGCCCGTCCGTACACACGCAATTCCTGGCTAAAATATCCGGGACGACCTTCCGTATCGGCAAAATCACGGATCGTCGTTCCACCGGCGGCAATCGCAGCAGTGAGTATCTCTTTGACGGCCACAACCAATTTCTCAAAACCCGCCCGGCTCACCTTCCCGGCCGGTCGCTGCGGGGAGATGCCGGCCCGGAACAGGGCCTCATTCGCGTAGATGTTGCCGACCCCGACCACGATCTTGGCATCCATCAGGAAAACCTTGACAGCAACAGAACGTCGCCGTGACCGTTCGTAGAGATACTCAGGAGTAAAACTCTCTCCCAAAGGTTCCGGTCCAAGGTCACGCAGGCGCTCGTGTTGCAGCGGATCGTCGCCGGTCCAGAGCATGGCACCGAATCGCCGCGGATCGTTGTAGCACAAGGTGGTTTCGTCGTCGAAATGGATCTCGACATGGTCATGCTTACGTCGTTCTGCACCTGGGGAGACGAGGCGCAAATGTCCGGTCATGCCGAGATGGATGATCAGGGTCCCCCGATCCAGTCGGAACAGGAGGTATTTTGACCGGCGCTCAACCGCGAGGACACGCTGTCCGGGTAATATCTCCGGCAGGAAATCCGGGACTGGCCAACGCAGTCCGGCATTATGGATCGTCACGCCACTGATCGTCTTGTTGCTGACCAGGGATTCGATGCCGCGGCGGGTAGTTTCAACTTCAGGGAGTTCGGGCATACATAAACCAGTGCGAAGTTCGGAGTGCCCGCCGTCGCTAAAGCTATGGCGGACAGGCTGAGCTATAAGCGATGAGTGAAAGTCAAAAGATGGCTTTTTGTTCGATGCGGTCGAAAGTGTCGAAATCGAGTTGATCCAAGGGGCAAGGAAGTTCGTTCTCTTCAATCTTTTGGCCGCGATGGTAGCGCCAGTTCCCATCTTCCCTCTGCATCCAGGTCAGTTCGACATAGGCTTGTCTCTGACCGCTCACATCCATTTCCATGAAGAAAATCACCCGTGATTCCCTCGACGCCAGGTCCTGCTTCAGAATCCGGCATTGCAGAATGTGAAATTTCTTGCCCAAGTTTGCCCATCCAAAACGGATATACTCGTCCCGGTTGGAAAATTGCTGTCGGAAAGCTGACCCCGAATGATACGAATCGAAGATAAAACCGTAGTCGGCATGCCGAAAAGCCTCAGTACGCGCAAGGATCAATTCTGATGGAGAATATTTGGTCATTTTTAACTTCTGCTTCAAAATCTTTTAGGCATCTCACGCCCGTTCGCTTGTGTCCGCAGTCTATCGTTGCGGAGGATGCTATGCTCACTCGAGTCCGCAGGGTACGCAAAGTAAGTCAAAAATCAAAAACTCTGTGATTAAAATATTCATTCAGGCTTTCTCTGCGTACTCCGCGAACTCCGCGTGAGATGCCTTTGCTTGTCGGTTTTAAGATGTCCCCGATATTAATCCTTGATCCTCGGATCGAGCGC
>DAOVNV010000068.1 GCA_030630015.1 Desulfuromonadales bacterium
GAACTGAATCTTGACGGTGTCAGCTTTGTCCATGGTGACCGATTTTTCGGTCTCGTAGAAGTCACCACCGTCCATGTGAGCAACGCGGCATTGGGATGTGCCTGGGGCCGGCCAGTCCTGCATCATGCGGTGCGGGTTCTTCTGAGCAAATTTCTTAACCGAAGCAGCTGCGCGGCGATCGGAGTTACCTTCACGCAGGACCGGGTTAACGGCAGAACCAAGGCACTTGGCATAACGAGCTTGCAGCTCTTTTTCAGCGTCAGTGGTCGCTTCTTCAGGATAAGTCGGAACGTCGTAGCCCTTTTCCTGCAGCTCAGCAATGGCTTCCTGCAGCTGAGGAACCGAGGCACTGATGTTCGGCAGTTTGATAACGTTAGCTTCCGGCTTCTGAACCAGTTCGCCTAGTTCTGCCAGGTAATCAGCAACCTTCTGCTCTTCAGTCAGGTTCTCCGGGAAGTTTGCAAGGATACGACCGGACAGGGAAATGTCTTTGGTCTCGACGTCAACGCCGGTCTCTTTGCAGAACGCCTGAACGATCGGCAGGAAGGCGTAGGTGGCCAACATGGGGGCCTCATCAATTTCTGACCAGATAATCTTTGCCATTTTTTCTCTCCTTGGTTTGGATAGCAATATCGCCTGAGGTATAAACGCCGACAAAACAAGTTTGTCTTTATTTACAACGTGTTAGCCTCGATGTTGTGGCTGCGCGGGAGTCCAGCAGTATGCAGCTCAGTCGTGCGCAAGATGGTCCTGCGAAAAGGTGTATACAGTATACAAATGGTCTGTAGGCTGTCAAGCAAAAAAGGGGGGTCTGCCGGGCACTCTGAAATTGCTCGAAAAGAATGAAAAAGACAGGCTTTTCCCTACTGAAGAGACGGTCTGGATCAGGGCTTGGAAATGGGAAAGATATCCGAATCCTTGGCTTTCTGGCGGGCTTCTTCGATTTCTTCCGGGGTGAGGTCTCTGCGGATGTTCAGAACCTGTCCGGGGAAAATCTGGCGGGGGTCCTTGATCTGGTCACGGTTGGCCTGGTAGAGCAACGGCCACAGGTGGGCATCATTGTAGACAACGGCCTTGGCCGCAATGGTTGAGAGGGTTTCGCCTTCGCCGACCTTGTAGGTCAGTGCCGGTTTGACCGGTGCAGGCTTGGGCGAAGCCTCCGATTCCTTCTGAACCTCCTGGCGTTTTGCTTCAGCAGCCTCAATGGCAGCGCGGCGGGCTTCTTCCTCAGTTTTGACCCGCACCCTTTCGACCGCCTGTCGTACCTTTTGTGCGGCAGCCTCTTGTTTTGCAAGCTCGTCTGCCACTTCTTGTACCCGGGCCTCCTGCGTGACGACGACGGCCCGTCTGGCATGTTCCAGGGCAAAATTGAGAGTTTCCCTGGCGTCGCTGTATTCTCCACGTTTCATCAGGGCTCGGCCATCCTGAAGAGCTTCGCCGGCAGCCTGAAATTCGGTCGGAGCATAAAGTGCGGCATTCAGTGTGCGAGCCTGCTCAATTACGTGTTCCGCCGTATCCAGTTCAAGCTGGGGCGGTTTGGCACAGGCTGTCAAGGCCAGCAGGATGAATGTCGAAAGAATCCAACGCAAAATCATATCAAAGTCTCCCGGGACCTATGCCCGGGGATTGTTGTAATCCCGGATAGATCCAGGGCAGGAATTAAGCCTGCTTGTTGCGTGCAGCGAGACGAATCCCCAGCTCCCGCAACTGTTTTTCATCGACAGATCCCGGTGCCTCGGACATCAGACAGGTTGCCTTCTGGGTTTTGGGGAAAGCGATGACGTCGCGAATCGATTCTGCGCCAGTCAGGATCATCATGACCCGGTCGAGTCCGAAAGCAATGCCGCCGTGCGGCGGGGCTCCGAATTCCAGGGCGTCAAGCAGGAAGCCGAATTTCTGCCGGGCTTCCTCTTCGCCAATGCCGAGCAGGTTAAACATTCTGCTCTGGACCGCCTGGTCGTGGATACGGATGCTTCCGCCGCCGATTTCAGAACCGTTCAGGACCAGGTCGTAGGCCTTGGAGCGTGCTTTGCCCGGGTCGCTGTCGAGCAGGGGGATGTCCTCGTCAAGCGGAGCAGTGAACGGGTGATGAACCGCCATGTGGCGCCTTTCCTCACCGTCCCATTCGAGCAGCGGGAAGTCAGTGACCCAGACAAACCGGTAGCTGTTGGGGTCTGTGAGACCCAGCTTATGGCCGAGGTGGCCGCGCAGCCGCCCCAGGGCCTCATTGGCAATCCCCGGGGAGTCTGCAACAAACAGAAGCAGGTCGCCGGGTGCGGCCTCAAGTTTTTCGGCAAGGGCCTTCAGCTCTTCCTCGGTGAAGAACTTGGCAATCGGCGACTGCCAGGAACCGTCTTCCTGGATTTTGACCCAGGCGAGACCCTTTGCACCGTAAATGCCGGCAAAGTCAGTCAGGTCGTCGAGGACCTTGCGTGAGAAGGTCGCGCAGCCCTTGGCGTTGAGGGCCTTGACCAGACCGCCCTTGGCTGCGACATTGGCAAAAACCTTGAAGCCGCAGCCGCTGACCAGGGATGTGATATCCTGCAGCTCCATTTCGAAGCGCAGGTCAGGATTGTCAACGCCATAGCGATCTATGACCTCAGCATAGGTCATGCGCGGCATCGGCAGGTCGAGGTCTACATCCAGGGCTGCCTTGAAAATGTCAGCGATCATGCTTTCCATGATGGTCATGATATCGTCCCGGTCGACGAAGGACAGCTCGCAGTCGATCTGGGTGAACTCGGGCTGCCGGTCGGCACGCAGGTCCTCATCACGGAAGCAGCGGACAATCTGGAAATAGCGGTCGAAGCCAGCAACCATCAGCAGCTGTTTGAACAGCTGCGGAGACTGGGGCAGGGCATAAAACTCTCCGAGGTTGACGCGACTCGGAACCAGGTAGTCCCTGGCGCCCTCCGGGGTACTTTTGGTCAGTACCGGGGTCTCGATTTCCAGGAAATCGTTGTTCGTCAGGTAATTGCGCACGGTCTGGGCGACCTTGTGGCGCATAATCAGGTTGCTTTGGACGGAATCGCGACGCAGGTCGAGATAGCGGTATTTCAAACGCAGGTTCTCAGCGACCTCGGTGAACTCGTCCAGCATGAAGGGCGGCGTCTTGGCTTCACTGAGAATGCGCAGTTCGCGGATCTCTATTTCAACTTCGCCGGTTTTCATCTTAGAATTGACTGTTCCCTCCGGGCGGGGGGAAACCTTGCCGATCGCAGCGACCACGAATTCGTTGCGGACGTTCTCCGCCTTGCCGTGAGCTTCGGGATCGCGATCAGGGTCGAGGGCCAGTTGGGCAATGCCAGTCCGGTCACGCAGGTCGATGAAAATCAGGCCGCCATGGTCGCGCCGACGGTGGACCCAACCCATCAGACAGACATCCTCGCCAATCTGTTCGGCGCGCAGGTCGCCGCAGTAATGTGACCGTTTCCAATCTCCAAGTATATCGCTCAAGGGAAACTCCTGTTTATTAATTCAGTGGCGCGTGGCGCGATTCAAGTCAAAGGCAAAAAGCTTTTTCGGAGCCACGATCAGTCGGGCTCCTCCTTTATTTATAGACAAATATGCAATTATATAGATGGCGATAAGGAGCGTCAAGCCTCGGAAACGTTCTTTTGCAAATGAGCTTCGAGATTGACAAGTGCAACCTCTTCCTGGCTACTCTGATCCATATCTCTCAACTGGGCGACGCCGCGCTCCAGTTCATCATCTCCCAGGATAAGTACGTGGCGTGCCCGAAGCTTGTCTGCCCGCCTCAGTTGCGCTTTCAGGCTTTTGCCGCTGTACTCCATTTCCGCCTGGACCCCCTGGCGCTGAAGTTTTGTGAGCAGTTTAAAGCCTGCGATCTCGGCCTCGCGACCCAGGGTGGCGACAAAAAGGTCCGGGCGCGCTGCCATTATTTCCTGATCATCGATCAGCAGCGCGAGCCGTTCAAGTCCCATGGCGAAGCCGATGCCGGGAAGATCCGGTCCGCCCAGATCGGCAATCAGGCGATCATAGCGCCCGCCGGCGGCAACGGCGTTTTGCGCCCCGAGGCTGCCCGTGACCATTTCGAAAGTTGTCTTGGTATAGTAGTCGAGGCCCCGGACCATGCGTGGATTGATCTTGAATGGTACTTCGAGGTTATGCAGATGCATCTGCACCTGGTCGAAGTGTCCACTACACCCTTCACACAAGTGCTCAAGCATGGCCGGAGCTTCCGATGTCGCCTCCTGGCAGCCCGGTACCTTGCAGTCCAGTGCACGCAACGGATTGGTCGTGTAGCGTCGCTGACAATCGGAACAGAGCTGAGCAAGACGCTTCTCGAGATAACCGATCAACGCCTGACGGTAAACAGGCCGGCATTCGGCACAGCCGAGAGAGTTGACCTGGAGTTCCACGTCCGGAACCTGTACGGCTTCGAAGTAGTGGCTCAACATGGCCAGCAGTTGGGCGTCTATCTTGGGATCGTCGAGACCGATCACTTCAGCGCCAATCTGCTGAAACTGACGATAGCGCCCCTTCTGCGGTCTTTCGTGGCGAAACATCGGCCCGATATAATAAAGCTTGTTGACCGGATCCTGGGCATAGAGCTTGTGCTGGATGAAGGCCCGTATGACCGGGGCCGTGCCCTCCGGGCGCAGGGTCATGGATGTCCCACCCTTATCGCTGAAGGTGTACATCTCCTTCTCGACGATATCGGTCGTTTCACCGATGGAACGGCAGAAAAGCTCCGTTTTCTCGACAACCGGAACCCGGATTTCCCGATATCCGAATGTTCCGAAAATGCGCCTGGCCTCCTGCTCTAGATGCTGCCAGGTTTCGACTGCGCCAGGCAGGATATCGTTCATGCCCTTGATGCCGGAAATGCTCACTTCAGCCTGTCTCCATGAATGAATTGCGGATTTTTACCTGCATCCGCTTTGTGGGGTGCGTAAGGTTTTTACTCGTTCTCGACAGGTCCGTCAACCCGATAAACGTGAAACGGCGCGATTTTTTGCCAATTCAGCAATTGCATTGGGGCCGGTCGTGAACTCCAGTGCAAAGTTATCGCTCCGCTACGGTCCGTCAAGTCCGACAGACTCCTGGGGCAGAAGGGGGCTCACCCGGACGAACCGGTTCCAGGCTCATCATGGGCTCAGGCTCTGGTCTGAAGGGTTGTTTTCAACTGTGTAGCACTGCGCGTGACGTTGCGATCGAGTTTACCCTGGTACATGGCCTTGTCGGCCAGGTCAATCAGTTCCGTCTGGGTTGTTGCGTGCAGAGGGTAGGTTGCGTGTCCGACCGTTGCCGTCAGGCAGCAAGTGTCACCCAAGGCAGTTCTATATTCGAGAGATTCGACTATTTTACGGAAACGTTCAGAGACAATGGCTGCTCCCTGGCTGTCGGTTTCAATCAGCAGGGCCGTGAATTCGTCGCCGCCGTAGCGGAACAGCAGGTCAGCATCGCGGATGCAGGTCTTGAGCTGAGCAGCAACTTTTTTCAAAACGTCACTGCCAACCAGGTGGCCATGCTGGTCATTAATATTTTTGAACAGATCGAGATCGATGAAGGCAATCGAGAAGACGAGGCCATAGCGTTCAGCTCTGTGGATCTCCTGGGCAAGGGAAATCTGCAGGAACCGGTAATTGTGAAGGCCTGTCAGATCATCGGTGTAGATCAGCCCTTTCGCTCCTTCATACTGGCAGGCATTCCTGAAGCCGAGCGCAACCTGCTCCGCGAGAAAACCGAGGTGTTTTTCGGGAAGATTGTCAGGCAAGTCATTGCCAACGGGATTGCACAGGATGACGGCGCCACGGAACTTTTGTTCCGCCGTCAACGGCAGAATCCAAACGGAGCGCAAATCGTCGAGGCCATCGTCAGGATCACCAAGGTCTTCACCTTGCAGCAGGGTGACACGATCCATCATTTCGATGCGTGACGCAAGGTGGTTGATCAAAGCCTTCGCCTGTGTCTCCGACAGGTTCGGGCAGGTGGTGGTCAGAGAGATTTGATCATTCTCCAAAAAGAAAGAGCAGCCTCGTCCGCCGCCGAGTTCGTGCAGCAACGTCTGTAGAGAATCGTGGAGGAGGGTGGCAACGTCAAGCTGGGTTGCCAGGCTCTGACCCTGCTGATAGAGTCTGATCTGGTCCCTGAGTTGACTGTTTTCATTCAGCAGACGTCGTTGTTCAATACAAGACTGGACAACATGTTTCAGCTGTTCGGGGGTGCAGGGTTTGAGAAGGTAGTCACGCGCACCGTTCTTCAGCGCCTGTACAGCCATTTCAACACTGGCGGAACTGGTTGCCAGGATTACTTCGGGGGAAGGATTCAGGCTGCGGGTATGACGCAGCAGGTCGAGACCGGTAACTCCGGGCATGATCATATCGGACAGGATAACGTCAAAGTTGCAGGTTTCCAGGCGCTCCATGGCCTCGACGCCAGAGGCTGCTGTTTCAACTTGGTAAAGGCCTTCTTCGGAGAGGATGTCACAGAACACCTGCCGAAAAAAGCTTTCGTCGTCTACCACTAGAATGGTTGGCTTGGACATGCCTGATCTCCGCTAAATTAACGCTTAAAACTAACAAAACCCCTAATCTTCGTCAATGGAAAAGCCCGATAGTCTCCACGGGGGCTGCTGACCATCCCCGGCCGGCCGATATAAAATCCAGAGAACCCTGGAGATCGGTCCTGTAGAGAGGAACCGCTCCGGCTTCACAGTGACGAACTGTTTCAGGGTGTGGCAAGTGGTGGGGATTGTTCCTGCCGGATGACACGAAGGCGAGTCGAGGTTTGATGATCGGTAGATAAACAGAGGGAAGCGATCTCAGGCTGCCGTGGTGCGGGAGCTTGAGCAGGGTTGTCGGGCCGGGCAGTCCGGCGATGTTGAGCTGCTGCAGACTGTCAGGGCCCATATCGCCGGTCAGCAGAACGCCATCTCCTCCCAGTCTGGCGTAAACGGCGATGGAGCGTTCATTCTTGTCCCGATGATCCTGTTGCGGGGTGAAGATGCTTACTCGGACATCGTTTCCGGAATCGAGACGGGTCCACCCCTGTTCGAGGGTCTCGATCGGAATGTTGCGTCGTATGATGGCGTCGTGAAGTTCGCGGTCAAGTTCCTCCAGAGTCTGGCCGCAATAGAATTTCTCGACAGGGAAATGGTTCAGGATGAATCGGAGACCATCCCGGTGGTCGGGGTGATCATGAGTGAGCAGTACCCCCTTCAAGCGCCTTACCTGCAAGCGTCCGAGGGCCGGGGCCACCAGGCGCTCACCGGTATCAAAGCTGGATCTCGGCAGGCCGCCGCCGTCGATCAGATAGTGCTGTTCGTTGCCAAGTGAAAGCAGGGTTGCATCGCCCTGGCCGACACTTAATGCGACGACCCGCATGGTCGGGTCCTCTCCTGTGGCGGGCTGGATCAAAACCAGCCCGGCTGCCAACAGGACAAGCCGCAGCAACCACCGGGAAGTCTGCCAGCCGCGCACCGCCAGTATAGCCAGAAACACCAGCAGGGCCAGTAGGTCGCAGTGTGACGGGAAGTAGTGAATGGCCGTCAATCCCGGCAACTTGACCAGCCAGTCAACAATCTGCATGGCAAGGGCGACCAGGGCGCCTGCCCCGGCAAAACAAATGTCTGCAAGCTGTGGCGCCGCGGACGTCAGGATGACGCCGAACAGGCCAGCCGGAACCGCCCCCCAGGCGATGATCGGTGTTGCGGCGAGATTGGTGAGCAGCCCGGCAGGCGCAAGGACATGGAAATGCCAGAGCGTCAAGGGTGCGGTCGCCAGGGTTGCCGCCAGGGTCGTCAGAACGAGCAATGTAGGCCAGCGCAACCAGGGCGATGTGTTGTTCAAAGGTTTCTGCCAGTTGGGCAGCCAGAGGAGGATGCCGAACAGGCCGGCAAATGAAAGCTGAAAGGCCGGTTGAAACAGGGCCAGGGGCTCAATCAGCAGAATCGCCAGAGCCGCCGTTGTCAACAGCTGCATCGGTGGCGTTCGTCGGTTGCTGCTGTAGAGCAGGCTGGCCGTTGTCGTCATATAAAAGGCCCGACGCGTCGGCAGGCCATTCCCGGTCAGAAACAGGTAGCCGGCCATCGGCAGGATCAGCAACAGAGGGATGATGCGCCGGGGCGGGCACCACAGCAGAAGTTGTGTGCTGCGGCAATAAAGCCATCGACAGCCAATATAAAGCAGCAGACCCAGCAGTCCGAAATGCAGGCCGGAAATGGCGAACAGGTGGGCGACGCCTCCTTCGCTGAGGATCTGGCGCTGTTCGGGCGTGACGCCGTCACGCATCCCGATCACCAAGGCCTGAACCAGGCCGGCTTCGGAGTCCGGTACCGCCTGGCTGATGCGTGCCGCCACCCGATGACGAAATCCTGCAAGGAGAGGTGCCTGTCGTCGCGACGTTTCGACAAGCGGGACTATCTGTGCAGCATCCGCGAGGTGGGCCGTCACGAAAATCTTGCTGGCGGCAAGGTGCCCTACATAGTCGAATTCACCCGGGCTGCCGAAGTTGCGCGGTACTCTCAGACGGGATCGCAGGCGCAGGGTCTGACCCTCGACGGCACGGATAACCCCTTGTCTGACCGAGACCCTGACCAGCCCGGAGGCTTTGGCGCTACTTGTGCCGCGCAGAATTTTTGTAACATCGAAGTCAAAACGCGACCGTCCGTCGCTATAGCTTGCCAGATGCTGCATCGTCCCTTCGATGACGCATGGCTCCCCATCAACGAACCCGGAAATATGATCATTGCTGCGGGGCGGCAGCTGCGCCTGGCTGGCCCAGACGAAACCGAGCAGCATAAAGGCGCCGATTGCAGGCAAGATCCCCCAGACCGATTTGCGGAAAAGAACCCAGGCAATAAACAGGAGTATGCCCGGGATACACAGCCGGGGATCCGCTGGAGATTTCTGAACGCTTGCCAGGAGGATGCCGCTGGCGTAGGCGCCGAACAGCCAGAAGACGTGCAAGGTCTTTCAGTGCATATATTCGGGCTGTGGTCTGCGGAATGACTGGCAGGAGCAAGTGTCACAGATGAGAGAAGTCACCTGCTTAATAACAACGTTGGACATGAAGACCCTCCATTTATTAAAATAAAACATTAAAAATAAAACATGACATGCAATGCTGACAGGCACTGTAACATGATGGCATCAATCAGTGAAATGACCAAATTCATTACTGGTACATAATAAATATGGCACACAAGTGTGTCATGCTATTTCATTTGGTGCACTGACAGATGGTGCATTGATGACCAGTTGATGTCGCTTTCTTGCTGGTCGGAGCGCGGAGCAATGCTGTAGATGCTCCCCCATGTATGTAGTTGAACTTTCTTCTGAAATTAGAGATCTGAGGGCCATGTCCAAGTTAGGGGCTTTGGGTAAGGTCGTTGTCGGCCCGTTTTTCTGAAAACAATTCAGGGGAGTGGAATGGTTTGTGCGAAATGCGAACACTGCTTAGATAGTCTCCGGGTCAACCGGAGCAGTTCTTGATTTGGGAGAAGCATATATGGCCAAATGTATCATGATCGTCGATGATTCTGTAACCGTGCTTCAGGTGTTGAAGTTGACCCTGTCCAATGCGGGCTATGAAATTATTGAAGCATGTGATGGTGAGGTCGCATTGGAAATGCTGGCTGGGCGAGAGATCGACATGATGATCACTGACCTGAATATGCCGAAGCTCGATATTGACCGGGTGTTCAGCGGCGAAGAACTGGCCCTGGTACAGGATGTGGCTGAAGTCGCCGCAGCCGAAGAGGATATTTCTGTTTCCTGATGATGAGATCTTGCAGAACTGAACCGCCACTGGCAGCTCAATGTTGTCCGGTGGCGGTTTTGTATGATAATGGGGCACAATGGGTCTGTGGCAAAGACTCCATTCGTATGATACAATTAATCAGTTTTTGCACAGTGCAAAGAGGTGCCGAATGACGCAGGTTACGGTTAACGTTCTGGTTGTTGAAGATGATCCGGATTTTGCAGAAAGTCTGGTGATTGCGCTTGGTATCCGCAAGTGTCACACTGATGTTGCCGGCAGTGGCGAAGAAGCCGTTCGCAAATATCGGAATGGAAGCTACGATATCGTTTTTATGGATATCAAGCTGCCCGGCAAAAATGGTGTGGAAACCCTGGCCGAAATCATAGAGTCCTCCCCCGATGCGCGGATCGTGATGATGACCGGATTCAGCGAGCCGGCGCTTCTCAATACAGCACTTCAGGCGGGCGCAATGGATGTTCTGCGCAAGCCGTTCAAAATGCGTCAACTGCTGGGTTATGTAGACGCTCTCCCGTCGGCTGGTTCCTGAGTTCCGGGGGCTAAAGATGGCGACCATTCTCATCCACGATATAAACCAGAGGCTTGATCCGTGAAGAGGCGGATTTCCCTGAAGCGTGCCCTGACGCTGAATTTTCTGCTGGTCGGTATTGTGCCGATCCTGGTCTTCGGTTTTGTCGCAGTCACTCTTCTTGAAAACCGATTGCTCGAAGGCCTTGAAGAGCGCAACCAGCTTTTGGCCCGCGATATCGGCGAGGAAACCGAACAATTCCTCTCCGAGATAAGACTGGACCTGCAACTGGTCGGGAAGGTCTATGCCGACCGCCAAATCCTCAAGCCTGGTGCTATTGACAGGTATCTTGAACAGACTGTTCAAAATTCCCAATTTTTCGAATCCATATATATTCTCGACCGCAACTACAGGATCGTCAATCTCGGTCTGGATCTCCAGGCAGCGTCGCGCAGGGAGGACTACAAGCAGATTAATTTTTCCTCTCACGCC
>DAOVNV010000228.1 GCA_030630015.1 Desulfuromonadales bacterium
CCGGGGTCGGCGGAGTCCGGATCGAGGACATGGTACTGGTCACCTCAGACGGACACCGTGTATTGACATCAATCCCTAAGGCTTTTTGTGATACTCTAGGAGGCCGTCGAACTTGACGTATCGTAGTAGATTCTTGTTAAGTCCGACAGCCTCATGGCAATACTTTAACCTGTTAAGACAACCTGCGGGCTGTTTATGCGGTCCATGATTTAAAGGAGACAAAATGATGGAAATCAAGAACCTTAAAACCCTCATTAAGATGATCACGGACACGGACATCACCGAGTTCGAGATGGAGAATGCAGAAGAGAAGATTGTGATCAAGCGCGGGCCTGACAAGGAAATCATCCAGATCGCTGCGCCGGCACCGGTTGCTGCTGCTCCTGTGAGCGTGCCAGTCGCTGCGCCTGCCGCAGTCGGAGCGCCTGCAGCGGCCGTACCCGAAGCGCCGACTGATGACAATTTCGAGACAATCAATTCGCCGATTGTCGGCACTTTTTACCTCAAACCCAGTCCGGATGCAGATGCTTTTGTCAAGGTTGGTGCTGTCGTTGAGGCTGGACAAACGGTTTGCCTGGTCGAGGCCATGAAGCTCTTCAATGAGATCGAGGCGGAGTTCAAGTGCAAGGTTGTCGAGATTTTGAAAGACGATGCCGCTCCCGTTGAGTTTGGCGAGCCATTGTTCAAGGTAGAACGTCTCTAATCCGAACGGAAAAACATTGAGGGAGTCAATTGATGTTTCATAAAATTCTGATCGCCAACCGGGGCGAAATCGCCTTGCGTATTATCCGGGCCTGCAAGGAACTCGGCATTCGTACCGTTGCGGTTCATTCCGATGCCGACAGCGAATCCCTGCATGCCAAGATTGCGGACGAAAGCATCTGCATCGGAAGTGCGCCGAGTGCCATGAGTTACCTGAACACCAAGGCCATTATCAGTGCAGCCGAAGTGACGGATGCCGAGGCGATTCATCCAGGCTATGGTTTCCTCGCAGAGAATGCTGAATTTGCCGAAATCTGCGAGAATTGCGGCCTGGTGTTTATCGGGCCTTCGGCTGACAGTATTCGCCTGATGGGTGATAAAATTGCTGCGCGGCAGTCTGTAACCAAGGCCGGAGTGCCGATCCTTCCGGGCACGAAGGATAATGTGGCGTCTGTCGAGGAGGCGCAACGGATTGCCGAGGAAATTGGTTTCCCGGTGATTGTCAAGGCCACCGCCGGCGGGGGTGGTAAGGGCATGAAGGTGGTTCATTCTCCAGTTTCATTGCCGAACCTGTTCGCCATGGCGCGTGCTGAGGCAAATGCCTCCTTCGGCAATCCGGACGTTTACATTGAGAAATTCTGCGAGCAGCCGCGCCACGTTGAGGTGCAGATCCTGGCTGATCAACATGGCAATGTGTTGCATCTCGGTGAACGTGACTGTTCGATCCAACGTCGTCACCAGAAGCTGATCGAGGAGGCCCCCTGTCCCGTGCTGACACCTGCAATGCGCAAGAAATTATGTGACTGCGCGACTGAAGCGGTGAAGTCGATCGGATATTACAGTGCCGGCACCATGGAGTTTTTGCTCGATAAGAGCGGCAACTTTTTCTTCATGGAGATGAACACCCGGATTCAGGTTGAGCACCCTGTCACTGAAATGATCACCGGGGTCGATATCATCAAGGAGCAGATTCGCATTGCAGCCGGTGAGAAACTGCGCTACAAACAGAGCGATATCAAGATCCGTGGTCACGCGATCGAGTGCCGCATCAATGCCGAAGATCCTGAAAAATTCACTCCATTTCCTGGTAAAATCGACGGTTACCACCCACCTGGTGGGTTGGGCGTGCGCATCGACAGTGCGGTCTATGATCAGTACACGGTGCTGCCGCACTATGATTCAATGATCGCCAAGCTGATCGTGCATGCCGACACGCGCGAGGAAGCGATTCAGCGGATGGCGCGAGCGCTCGATGAATACATCATCGGTGGGATCAAGACGACGATCGATTTTCACAAGCGGATCATGCACAACAAAGAATTCATCGAAGGGAAGGATGTTGATACCGGCTTCCTTGAGCGTCTGAAGATTTAGCAGCCTGTTGGACTATCAATGAACTGGCTGCTAGAAGACTGTCGGATCATTAATGAGTCCGACTGCCTTCTGGTGATCCACTCAATCCATGACAGATGGGCCAGGGCGACCTGGCCCATTTTGTTAGTGTCTTATACTCAAGGCTTGATAAACCATGATTTGGCGGCTGATCCGTTCCGGTTATATGCCAGGAGCTTTGAACATGGCCCTGGACGAGGCCCTGCTGCAGTCCGTTGCAGATGGCAAGTCCCCGCCGATTTTGCGCTTATATCGGTGGCAGCCGGCAACGGTAACGCTGGGTTATGCTCAGTCTGTCGCTGACGATATTAATCTTACTGCTTGCCGTGATGCTAAGCTGGATGTCGTACGACGTATGACCGGGGGGCGTGCTGTCCTTCATGACAGGGAAGTGACTTACGCAGTGATTGCACCTGTTCAGCAGGGGTGTTTTGAAGGCTCGGTCCTGGATTGTTACCGGGTTATTGCCGAGGCCTTGCAGCAGACGCTTGTGCGCCTCGGACTGACGGCCCGTCTGGTTCCCGGGACACGTCAAGGCCCCTCACGCCAGTCGGATCGTGCGGTTTGCTTTACGGCGCCATCGCAGTATGAATTGTTGATTGACAAGCGCAAGGTTGCCGGTAGTGCTCAGAAACGCCAAGGGAGGGGGTTTCTGCAACATGGCTCCCTGCCGATTGAAATCGACCTGAATCTCCTGGACAAGGTTCTGCCCGGCGGTCAGGGCGCTTCCCTCGGAGATCGATTCCGGAAGGTCGGCTGGCTGAACAGGTGGTCTGTGCAACCTCTGAGTGTCGACGAAGTTGAGGATCATCTGATCGAGGCTTTTCAAAAACATCTCGATATCCAATGGCAGGAGTCGGAGCCCGGTGCGGCAGAAATGTCGTTGGCGAAGAGCCTCTGCGCAGAAAAATACGGCGACCCTAACTGGACTTTCCGGATGGATTGAACCCCCGGAAAGTAAGAATTTGGATGGAATGCAGTTCCTGCCGCTTCCCGATGGAACCATCGCCAGCATCGTGCTAAGATCGCGCGGTTTGTTTTTTCCCTAATCGGTGCTTGAAACATGTCTCTGAAAATAGGCCGCATTACCTACCTGAACTGTTTCCCCTATTTTCACTATCTCAGGGAAATGGGTTTCGAAGGCGAGATCCTCCCCGGAGTTCCCGCCGAACTGAACCAACTACTGGCTGGTGGGCAGATCGACGTTTGCCCGTCATCC
>DAOVNV010000160.1 GCA_030630015.1 Desulfuromonadales bacterium
CACCATCCAGTCTGCCGGCCAATATGCCCTGTACAGCCTGATCGTGCTGCTCATCCTGGTACTGCTGCTGGCGGTGGTCCGGCCGGCCATCAACACCAGGACGGTCGCCATCCTGACCCTGATCCCGGGCTTTCTGCTGTTTGGTGCTTTCGAATGGACCCGTGAAGCGGCGCGCCGTCCCTTCGTGATCAATCAGATCATGTATTCGACCGGGGTCTCCTTGGCCCAGGCCGAGGAACTCCAAGGCAAAAACTTCCTGGCACAGGCCAAATGGACGACCTTGCACGAAGCGACCGATGAAAACCTGTCCAGTGCCGGCGCTGAACTGTTCAAGTTCCAGTGCTACGCTTGCCACACCATCGGCGGCATCAACAACGATATCCTGCCGCACACGGCGGCCATGGATTTCCCAACTATGACCAAGTACCTGCTCAACGTGATCCACAAACGGCCCTACATGCCGCCCTTCCTCGGCACCGAAAAAGAGGCTCAGGCGCTGGCCGCCTACATCGTCGGTGATCTGCACGGCAAGGAGATTGATCTGACCCAGCTGGCCGGACCAGCCGACCAGGGACAGCAGGTTTATGACAATAATTGTATCGGCTGCCACGGCAGCGACGTCATCACGAATTGGGCTGCGGGTAAAACCGAGGCCGAAATTGCCGACGGGCTGGCCAAGCTCGGCCTTCTGAACGCAATGATGGGAGGCATGGCCCTGGAGGACGCGGACCGGGTGGCCCTGGCGACCTGGATCCTTGCTGAGGGCAAAGGAGGTACCCAATGATGCCGATGGTTCCGACTCCTGACAGTATCCCGACAGCATGGGGCTATTTCCAGTTTTTCCTGCTGCTGACTTTCCCCCTGCACCTGTTTTTCATGAATGCGATGATCGGCTCATCCGTCGTCGCCATCTACGCGCACCTGAAAGGGGATGACGAATCCAAAAACCTTGCCTATGAACTGGCCAAGGTGATTCCCCTGCTGATCGCGCTCGCCGTCAACTTCGGCGTGGCGCCGTTGCTGTTCGTTCAGGTCCTCTACGGTCACCTGATCTATTCCAGTTCGGTGCTGATGGGCGTCTTCTGGATCCTGATCGTCCCCCTGCTGCTGATCGCTTATTACGCCATCTATTGGTACGACTTCAAGTTCGCGTCGCTGGGCCGGGCCGGCATCCTAGTTCTGTCCTTCGGCTACCTGCTGCTTCTGATCATCGGCTTCTTCTTCAGCAACAATATGACCCTGATGCTGCAGCCTGAGTTCTGGGGCGCCTACCTGGAGAATTCCTCCGGCACCCTGCTCAACAGCCAGGATGCGGTCCTCTGGCCACGTTATCTGCACTTCATGGTGGGCGGCAGTGCCGTCGGCGGCCTGTTCGTCGCTCTCTACGGCCGCTTCATTGCCCGCAGAGATCCGGCGCTCGGCGATCGTGCCACAGCAACCGGCCTCAAGCTGTTCCTGGTTTTGACCCTGGTGCAGATCGCCGTCGGCGTCTGGTTCCTGATCACCCTGCCGAGGGAGCATATGCTGCTGTTCATGGGCCAGAACGGGTTGGCCACGGTCTGCTTCCTGATTGCCCTGCTGCTGGTGTTGATGGCCTTGTTCACCGCCTTCAAAAAAAGAGTTTATCTCACGACCGTCATTACGGCGGTCCTGGTTTACTTCATGGTTTTCATGCGCGATTTCCTGCGGGGAGGCTACCTGAAAGACGTCTTCTCGATGGACATGCTTCAGGTCTTGCCGGAATACTCACCGATGATCTTTTTCGTAGTTAATCTGGTCATCGGCCTGATCCTTATTGCCTGGATGGTCCGGGCGGCGTTTACCCGTTGCGAAGATTAATCCACCACCCCGTTTACAGAAAGGAGTCTCTATGAGCGAAGAACTGGACCCCGGCTGCACCAGACCCACGGGCGGCCCGGTGACCGATGAGGCGCCAACCGCTGAGGCGTCTGAACAATCAACTGCACCTATTGTACAGGAGAGAAAAATGATCCAGGTTGGCCAAAAAGTGCCTGATTTCAAAGCTGCGGGCTATCATAACGGAGCATTCGTTGAAGTTAAACTGTCCGATTACCTGGGCAAGTGGGTGTTGCTCTGCTTCTACCCGGGTGATTTCACCTTTGTCTGAGCGACCGAAATTTCAGCAGTTGCTGAAAAATACGCAGAATTCCAGAAGCTCGGCGTTGAGTTGCTTTCAGTAAGTATCGACAGCATGTTCGTTCACAAGATGTGGAACGACAACGAGCTGTCCAAAATGGTTGAAGGTGGCGTGCCTTTCCCGATGCTATCCGATGCCGGCGGCAAAATCGGCAACCTTTACGGCGTGTTCAACGACGCAGCCGGGGTGGAAAATCGTGGGCGCTTCATCATCGACCCGGACGGAGTTTGCCAGGGCTACGAAGTGCTGACGCCCCCGGTCGGCCGGAATGTCAACGAGACCCTGCGGCAAGTTCAGGCCTTCCAGCTGGTCCGGGCAACCGGCGGTGCCGAAGCGACCCCGGC
This sequence comes from Desulfuromonadales bacterium, assembly GCA_030630015.1. Lineage (GTDB taxonomy): Bacteria > Desulfobacterota > Desulfuromonadia > Desulfuromonadales > BM103 > JAQYVZ01. The sequence continues at coordinate 2,503 of DAOVNV010000160.1, forward strand.
CGGCTGGCGTCCCGGCAAGAAGACGTTGAAACCTGGCGTCGATCTGGTCGGCAAGGTTTGGGAAGAGTGGGAGACATCGATGGCTGATGATTGAGCCCTCTTCTGTCTGCCACAATTGATCGAAAAAAGCCCTGGGGCTATCGGCTCCAGGGCTTTTTTCGCATAACTTCGGGGCTTTACACAGAAAGTTTTGCAATTTAATCAACTTTACAATAGTCTTGTAGGGATTTTCTCCTGAGGCGTGGGGGACCAGTGACTGGTTTCTTTCAACATTTCAACCACCGACTCGGATTTCTCAAATCCCTGGTGCTCCTGTTTTTTGCCCTTCTGCTGGTCTGCTCGGCCCCTGCCGTCCACGCCTATGAAGTGCGCTATAAGCACGTCCTGATTCTGCACTCCTATCATCCGGGCCTACCCTGGACCGACAGCATTACTGCAGGAATCGAAACAGCTCTCAACGAAAGGGCGGAGAACCTGAACATCCACATCGAGTACCTGGACACCCGGCGCTACCAGGATCCTGAGTACATCTCCCTGATCTATCAATCCCTGCTGGGTTGCAAACTCAAGGGCCGCCCCTTCGACATGGTCCTGCTATCGGACAAGAAGGCTCTCGACTTTGCCCTTGAACATCGACAGGAGCTGTTCCCCAACAGCCCGATCGTGTTCTGCGGCATACGAAACTTTCATCCGGACATGATCGCCGGCACCGGGAATATCACCGGAGTAGGCGAAGCTCTCGCCTTCCGCGAAACGGTCGACCTGGCCTTGCAACTTCATCCGGGGACTTCCCAAATTATTGTCCTGGGCAAAACAAGCACTGAAATCGATCTGGGCAGTTACGAAGCCCTGCGTTCTATCGCCCCCGAGTTTGAAAACCGGGCCCGTTTCATCTACTGGAACGACCTGCCTGTACAGGAACTGACTCAGCGTCTCAACCTGCTTACGCGGGGCAGCATAGTTTTTATCAATGGGTCGGTCTCTGACCGGTCGGGGGAGCTCCTGCCGTTCCCTGCAGATATCCGGCAACTCCGAAAAGCCTGCCGCGTCCCTCTCTACGCGTTCAGAGATATCTACCTTAATCACGGCATCGTCGGGGGGAAGCTCGTCAATGCCGCCACTCAGGGGAAACTGGCCGCTGACCTCGCCTTGCGCATCCTCAAAGGGGAGAGAGCTGAAGACCTGCCGGTAAATACCTTCGACGGCAATGAATTCATGTTTGACCACAGGCAACTCGAAAGGTTCGGCATCTCCATCAAGCAACTCCCCGCAGACAGTCAGGTTATCAATCAGCCCCCGGCATTGTATACCCTGACCAAAAAACAGCTGTGGATCATCATCGTGATCATGACCTTCTTGACCATTGATATGCTGTTCATTCTCTACCAACGCAGGCGCACGGAAAAAGCTCTCAACGAGAGCATCACTCAGACCAAGTTGCTGCTCAACTCCGCTGCAGAAGGCATCTACGGGCTCGACCACGAAGGCAAATGCACTTTCTGCAACCCGGCCGCGCTGCGCCTGCTCGGCTTTGGAAATGAGAAAAGTCTGTTGGGAAACGATCTGCATGCCCTGATCCATCATACCCGTGCAGACGGCAGCCATTATGCCTCCGAAGACTGCCGGATCTGCCATGCCTACCAGCAGAGCAGTCGCATTCACTTGGAGGACGAAGTCTTCTGGCGTGAAGATGGCAGCAGCTTCCCGGCCGAGTACTGGTCCTACCCCCTGGTGAAGGGCAACCATACGGTCGGTGCGGTGGTCTCTTTCCTGGACATCTCTGAACGCAAGCTGGCCGAAGATAAGTTGCGCGAAGCCAACCGCGAACTGGATGCCTTCGTTTACACAGCATCGCACGACCTGCGCACCCCGATTTCGGTGGTCAGCGGCTACGCTGATCTTCTCAGAGAGGGCTGCGGCGACAAGATGGATGAAGAAGCCCTGGAATATCTCACGGTTATCGAGAAACACAGTGTCAAGATGGCCAGCCTGATCGACGACCTGCTCGCGCTCGCCAAGGCCGGCAGCATCGAACCTCCCGATGAACCGGTCGATACAAACGAAATCGTTCAGGATGTGCTCATGGGCCTCGAGAGCCAGATCAGAGACTTGAGGGTGCAAGTGAACACCCAGCCACTTCCCAAAGCCCTGGTGCCGGAAACCCTGCTGTACGAAATATTTGAGAACCTGATCGGCAATGCCCTGCGTTATGCCGCCTCGCAAGGGGATGTTATCGAGGTCGGCGGTGGACGGACCGGAGGGAAGGTCCGCTTCCATGTGCGCGATAATGGCCCCGGCATCCCCGATGAGGAGTCTGCGCGGATTTTCGAAGTCTTTTACCGGGGCTCCACCGGCAAACAGGTTCTGGGCAGCGGAGTCGGTCTTGCCACGGTCCAGAAGATCGCCCGCCTCTATGGCGGCATGGCCTGGGTGGAGAAAACCCCCGGCGGCGGCTCCACATTCCGGATTGAAATGGAAGATGCCTGATGAGGGCGGGCCCATGACATGCTGACCATCAGCCTGACATATCTTGCCCTGATCTCGACCGCCTACCTGATCCTGAGCCGCATTGACCGCAACAAAACCCGCCAATCGCTCCAGGTTGCCGGCCGTTCCCTGTGGATGCTTCTGCCATTGCTGTTTGCCGTGTTCGGGCTGGTCGGCCTGTTCCAGGTCTTTCTGCCACCGGACCAGGTGGAACGCGCCATGGGCGCGGCCAATGGTGGGATGGCCCTGCTGGTTGGCGGCGCACTGGGAGCCGTTTCGATCGGGCCACCTCTGGCCGCCTACCCGTTGGCCGGATCAATGCTGGATGCCGGCGCCTGGGCACCGGCAGTCGCGGCATTTATCGTCTCCTGGATCTCGGTCGGCGTGATCACCCTGCCGTTCGAAGCTGCCGCCTTCTCGCTGCGCTTCGCCCTCTTGCGCAACAGCATCAACTTCTGCCTCGCCCTGTTGATCGGCCTGTTGCTGGGAGTCGTCCTGTGACCGGTCAATCCAGATTCAGCGTCAAGGTGATGCTCCGCTCCCAATGGCTGCTGCTGCTGACAGCAGGGCTCTA
>DAOVNV010000088.1 GCA_030630015.1 Desulfuromonadales bacterium
ATTACTCTCAAATGAGCCAAAATCTGATCTCAAACGGCCAAATTTTCGCTTCAGCCCAGATAGTCCGACAGGCTGCTAGGGCTTTTTATGGGATTCAAGTGCGGTATCGTTGGTCTGCCCAATGTTGGCAAATCGACAATTTTCAATGCTATCACCTCGGCTGGGGCCGAGTCGGCCAACTACCCGTTCTGCACAATCGAGCCGAATATCGGCATCGTGCCGGTCCCGGATGAGCGTCTCGAGACGTTGACCGGGATCGTCAATCCGAAACTGGTGATTCCAACCACCATGGAATTTGTCGATATTGCCGGCCTGGTGAAAGGCGCCAGTCAAGGCGAAGGTCTGGGCAACCAGTTTCTTGGCCACATCCGCCAGGTCGATGCGATCGCCCATGTTGTACGCTGTTTCGATGATGAGAACGTGGTGCATGTTGATGGCTCGGTTGATCCCGTCCGGGATGTCGAAGTCATTCAGACAGAATTAAACCTGGCTGATCTTGAAACGGTCGAGAAGCGGATCGCGCGGGTTGAAAAACAGGCAAAAAGTGGTGACAAGCAGATGCAGGTGGAATTGCAGATTCTGCTGATTGTACGCGAATGCTTGAACCAGGGGCTGCCGGCACGCAAGGCCGACTTGAAAGAAAATCAGCGCGATGTCCTGAACCCCCTGCATTTGATCACGGCAGCGCCGGTTCTCTATGTTGCAAATATTGCGGAGGACGATCTCGCCGGTGAACATCCTCATGTCGAGCAATTGCATAAACTGGCAGAGTTGGACGGAGCGGAACTGGTTGTGATCTGCGGCAAAATCGAGGAGGAAATCGCCCAGTTGCCTACCGAAGAGAAGGACGAATTCCTCCAGGAACTCGGTATGGCTGAATCCGGCCTTGATCGGATGATTCATGCCGGGTACAAACTGCTCGGCCTGATTACTTATCTCACGGCCGGACCCAAAGAGGTTCGGGCCTGGACTGTTCCCGTCGACTGCAAGGCGCCGCAGGCTGCCGGCGTGATCCATACCGATTTTGAAAAAGGCTTCATTCGTGCCGAAGTGACCGCGTTCAATGATTTTGTGCGAGTTGGCGGCGAGGCTGGGGCCAAGGAAAAAGGCTTGTTGCGTCTCGAAGGCAAGGATTACCGGGTGCAGGACGGCGACGTGATGCACTTCAGGTTCAACGTCTGAACGACCGTTAGCAGTGATGGTGAATGGTGAACAGCTTACTGTTCACGGGTTACGATTTGCGGCCCACAGAATTCATAGTGGACCATTCACCTTGTGCATTAAATAGAAGGTTGAATTGAGTTATAGCCGCATGTAAAAAGCGTTTGCTTCAAAGCGGCGGCTATGGTAGATAACTAAGTTCTTTCCATGAAGAGATATGGTGTCTCTTCGCTCCTTGCTCCGGTGGTCCGGGGCTATTAACTCCTGAGGAGGTTCTTTTATGCGTACCTACGAAACCATCTTTATCGTCCATCCGGACATTGTTGGGGACGACCTGGACGCGGTCATTGACAAGTACAAGCAGATCCTGACCGACGAAGGTGCAAACGTTCTCAAAGCCGACAACTGGGGTACCCGTACCCTGGCTTATCTGGTGAAGAAACAGTCTCAGGGCTGCTACGTCCTGATGATCTTCGATGGCCCACCGCCGGCCATTGCCGAGTTCGAACGCCGTATGCGGATCGATGAGGCGATCATCAAGTTCCAGACAGTCCTTCTCGAAGGTGGCTACGAAGCCCCTGTCGTGGAAGCTCCGGCTGAAGAAGCTGTAGCTGAAGAAGCTGTAGCTGGAGAGGTTGTAGCTGAGGAGCCGGCTGAAGAGGCTGAAAAGGCTGAAGAAGCCAAAGAAGCTTAACTTCACCAACGCAAGCAATTTATAAGGAGAGACGATAATGGCATATGTTAAACGTTCTGGAGGTAGCCGGCCCGGAGGCCCGCGTCGGCGCTACAGTCGCCGCAAGGTTTGCCGCTTTTGTGCTGATAAAAGCCTGGCCATCGATTACAAGGATGTCAGAACCCTGCGTAATTTCGTGTCCGAGCGCGGCAAGATTGTTCCGCGGCGGATTTCGGGGACCTGTGCGGAACATCAGCGTAAACTGACCGAAGCGATCAAGCGTGCCCGCAATATCGCCTTGCTGCCTTTTTCGGCGAGCCACTCAATCGGCTAGGAGGCGTTGGTCCTTAGCGACCTTTTTCGCATGCCGCGAACATTTATTATCATACTCGGAGCTCTGATCAGTTTTTTTCTGTTCAGGGCTTCCGGGGACTTTGGCCCGGTTGCAGTCGCGATGAACCTGTTCGTCCCACTGGTGCCGGCTTACGTAGGGATGCGATTTGGCGTCCCTTCCGGTGTCAGTTCCGTATGTGTTGCTGCCGGGCTGACTCTTGTGAGTACAGGCTTTGGGGCTGCCGCCACTTATATATTGCAGTTTGGCATTATGGCGGCTGTTTTGCCTTGGTTTTTGCAGAAAGTCGGCCGGTGGGACCGGGCAGTTGCCTCCGCACTGGTCGTTGTTGTGACGATGACTCTGCTCGGACTTGTGGCCTATGCGGCCACTCAGGGCAAGGGGCCAGTCGACCTGGTTGGTCAAATCGTTGATGAAGAGGTTGCCCGTGCCAGTGCATTCATGGACGACGTCTTTAGCGAGGCGGCTCCGTCGCCTGGTGATGCTGCGGAACTCAGCGCTGCCGTTGAACACATGGCCGACTTCATGCGGCGCGTCTATCCCGGCATGGTCATCCTGGTCAGCGGTTTACTGCTGTTGGCAACGGTTGGCTTGCTGACTGCTGTCAGCAAGGGGCATTATCGGATGCCGGGTCCGCCATTCGCGGAGTGGAAGGCGCCCGAGGTTCTGGTCTGGTTGTTGATCGCCTGTGGCTTCGTCGTTGTCTTTGTCTCAGGTGTGGCGCAGACGGTCGCCATGAACTTGTTGGTTGTCCTGCTGCCGGTTTACTTTCTGCAGGGCCTGGCCGTGGTTGACTACTTTTTTCGGCGCAAGGCGCTTTCGCCCCTGCTCCGCGTGCTTGGCTACATGATGGTAACCCTGGTTAACCCCCTACCGATGTTCGTGACCGGTATCGGGGTGTTTGATCTGTGGATCGATTTCAGAAAACCGCGTGAACAAAAGAATTAGCGCACTGAGTGCTATTTGGAGGATAAACAGATGGAAATTATTCTGACGGAAAATGTCAAGGGACTCGGGCAGATTGGTGATGTTGTCAATGTCAAGCCCGGTTACAGCCGCAACTACCTGATTCCCCAGGGTCTGGCCGTTGAGGCCAACCAGCGTAACCTGAAGGAACAGGAGCATCACAAGCGTCAGTTGGCCCACAAGGCGGAAAAACTGAGCCAAGAGGCTGCCGACGTCAAGGCGCGGATCGAGGCTCTGGAGTGTGTTTTCTCCCTGCGGGCCAGTGAGGAAGGCAAGCTTTTCGGCTCCGTTACATCGATGGAGCTTGAAGCGGCCATGGCCGAGCAGGGCGTCAAGATCGACCGGCGCAAGATTCAACTCGATCAGTCGATCAAAACTCTCGGCGAGCACGTTGTCGACATCAAGCTCAACGCTGGTGCCAACGCATCTCTCAAGGTCAAGGTCCTCAATGTTGATGAAGTGATTGAGCAGCCTGAAGCGGCTCCTGTGAAAGCTGCTGAAACAGAAGCAACCGAAGCTGCCGAATAAGTCAACCAGTTCGGAGAGCCGGTTCCATGTTGTTGCGACGGGAGCCGGCTGCCGTGCGGAGGACGTCCATGCCGGAACACATCGAGCATCGCCTGCCGCCCCAGAATCTCGAAGCGGAGATGTCTGTTCTGGGGGGGGTTCTCCTGGAGAATGAAGCTCTTAACCGGGCCCTGGAGGTTCTGCGCCCGGAAGACTTCTACCGTGACGCTCATCGAAAAATCTTTGCCGCTCTGATTGAACTCTCCGAGCGCAGTGAACCTGCCGACCTGGTCACCCTGACCGCTGTTCTCAAGGAGCAGGGCGTTCTTGATGCCATTGGCAGCAGCGCCTACCTTTCCACCCTGGTTGATTTCGTCCCCACGGCCGCCAACATTACCTACTACTGCAACCTGGTCAAGGAAAAGTCGATAGCCCGTGAACTGATCCGTGTTTCCACGGAAATCGCCGGGCGGGGCTATGAGGGCGGCAAGGTTGAAGCGACCCTTGATTGGGCGGAGACGGCAATTTTCAAGATTGCCAACATGAAGTCCCGACCCTCCTTTTTCGCAACCAAGGATATCGTCAAGGATGCGATCCGGTCCATAGAGAAACTCTACGACCGCAAGGAGTTGATTACCGGTGTTCCTACCGGGTTCACGGACCTGGATAATCTTACCGCCGGTTTTCAGCCGGGAGACCTGATTATTGTGGCTGGCCGCCCTTCGATGGGTAAGACGGCTTTTTGTCTGAATCTGGTGGAACATGCCGCGATGCATATCGCCGAGCCGGTGCCGTCTGTTGTGTTTTCCCTGGAGATGAGCAAGGAACAGTTGGTGCAGCGTCTGCTCTGTTCGGTGGCTCGGATCGAGGCCAATCGCGTGCGCAACGGCAAGCTGGCCCAATCCGAGTTTCCAACCTTGGTGAATGCCGCCGGTGTGATTGCGGAAGCACCGATCTACATCGACGATACCCCCGCGATTTCCGTCCTGGAACTGCGTGCCAAGTCCCGCCGGTTGAAGGCGGAAAAGGGAATAGGCTTGATCGTCGTTGACTATCTCCAGCTGATGCAGGGCAGCAACACCGAAAGCCGCCAGCAGGAAATTTCGGAAATCTCCCGCTCACTCAAGGCTCTGGCGAAAGAGCTCAGTGTCCCCGTGATTGCCCTGTCACAGTTGAATCGCTCCCTGGAAAGCCGGACTGACAAGCGGCCGATCCTGGCTGACCTGCGTGAATCAGGCGCCATTGAACAGGATGCTGATGTAATCCTGTTCCTCTATCGTGAAGCGGTTTACTGCGAAGCCTGTAAAAACAGGGACAAGACGTGCGACAAGGGTCATGAGCGGCAGGCCGAAGTGATTGTCGGCAAACAGCGCAACGGTCCCCTCGGCATAGAATCGTTGACTTTTCTCGGTGAGTACATGCGTTTTGAAAGCCAGACGCAGCGCCGGGACACTTATGCGGCTTAAGGATCGGTACGAGGGACCAACCTTCGCCAAGGCTACGGCTGGTCCCCCCCCTCAGATTTTTCTCCGATAACGCACGTAGCGGAAGCCCGTGAACTTTCTTTCTTCTTCAATCTGCCACTCGTCAAAATCGATTTCGGGAAAGTAACAATCCCCGGAAAAGTCTCCATCCACCCAAGAGATATGCATCTGGTCGACGATCTTCAGCGCCTTCTGGTAGATCTGTGTCCCGCCGATGAAGAAGATGGCGCGGTCTTTATGCCAGGCACAGGCACAGGCATCGAGGAAGCTGCGGCAGACCTGCGCGTCAGTGCGTTCGGGCATGGTCCGGCTGAGGATGATGTTATGTCGGTGTGTCAATGGTTCAGCAAGAGACTCAAAGGTCTTGCGTCCCATGATGACTGTATTGCCATCAGTCAGTTGCCGAAAATTCTGGAGATCTTCAGGGAGTGTCCAAGGCAGATGGCCATGATCGCCAATGAGGCGATTTTGATCCATAGCAACGATAATTGATAATAAGGGCTTGGACATTGGAGTTTCATGTGAGGGTTTTTGGAAGAGTAGCATGAGGTGGACCGCAGGCCAAAGGAAGAATACCGTCTTTATAGCCCGCTCTCTCTCTAAAGGAGAATCCCTGTGTTATATTAGTTTTAGGAAAAATAAAATTCTGTGGAGAATATGATGCGCTTACTCATCTGTTTGCTGTTCTGTACGACCCTTGTTCTTCCGGTGCCTGCATGGACGTTGGACAACCCTGTCAGGGAGTTCGGTATTCGAGGTGGCATCGATGCCTCTGGTGTTAAGGAAAATTATTCCGCTCGCGAAGTCTACTTGCTGTATGAATTCCCCTGGTCAGTTCCCATCAGGGCTTTGTCCAACATACGAGTCCGGTTTGATGCGGGGTTTGGAGATCTTGAAGGAAGAGAAAAAAGCGGGTTCTGGGCGGCAATCGGCGGCGACTTGGTTTACCGCCCGTTCGGGGATTTCCTGGACTTCGAGGCAGGCTGGCGCCCGACTTGGCTTTCTGATTACCGTTTCGGTGACGATGATTTAGGAGGGTCCTTCCAGTTTTCCAGTCATGTCGGCCTGGCGTTGCACTGGAGGAAGACAACCTGGGGATACCGCTTCCAGCATATTTCAAACGCGGGAATCTATGACGAGAATCCCGGTCTGGACCTGCACTTCTTCAGCTTCGGATTTCGGTTCTAGGAGGCTGTCGAATTTCAGGTCGTCCCTCCGTTTCGCTTGACCGAAATGCCCAGCCTCTGGATTTTCTTGCGCAGGGTGTTGCGGTTGATGCCGAGGATTTCAGCCGTCCTGACCTGGTTGCCGCGTGTCCTTTCGAGGACGATATTGATCAGGGGCCGCTCCATCTGGTGCAGCACCATTTCGTAGAGGTTGTCCATTGCCTGGAAATCCATCTGGGCCAGTGAATTCTGCAGTTTGGTTGCGACCAGGCCCTCCAGGGAGGTGTCGTTGCGGTCAGTGCCTGCCTGGCCGTTTAAATCCGGGAAATCCTCGATGCCCAGCAGGACATTGGGCGACAGCAGGGCCGCCCTCTGAATGGCATTCCCTAGTTCCCGGATGTTGCCGGCCCATGGGTGGTTGCAAAGCTTTTCCATGGCCTCTGGTGTTATCTCGGTGGCCTGGGTCCTATGTTCTTCCCTCGCCTGGTTCAGGAAATGTTCCACCAGGGCGGGAATGTCGGCGCGGCGGTCGCGCAGGGGGGGCAGTTCCAACGGAACGACGTTGAGGCGGTAGAACAGGTCCTCGCGAAAAAGTTTCAGGCGAACCTGTTCCTTGAGGTCCTGGTTCGTTGCCGCGACGATCCGAACATCGACGCGCAGGGCGTTGCTTCCGCCGGTACGGGTAATTTCTTTTTCCTGCAAAACCCTCAGGAGCTTGGCCTGCAGTTCCAGTGGCATGTCGCCGATTTCGTCGAGGAAGAGAGTTCCGCCGTTGGCTTGCTCAAATTTCCCGCTCCTGCGCTCGGTGGCGCCGGTAAAAGCGCCTCTTTCGTGCCCGAACAGTTCGCTTTCGAGAAGTTCGCGTGGGATCGCAGCGCAGTTGAGAGCGATGAATGGCTTGCCGAGTCGCGGGCTGTTGAAGTGGATAGCTCGGGCGATCAGTTCCTTGCCTGTGCCGCTCTCTCCCGAAATCAGCACCGTGACATCGGACGGGGCAATCTTGCCGAGAACCTTGTAGACCATCTGCATCGGCTGACTCTGGCCGATGATGGTACGATCCAACTGGTAGTGGTCCTTCAACTCATCCTTGAGGCGGCTTACTTCGTCTGAAATGCTTGAGGCTTTCTGCGCCTTGAGGATGATCGCATCAAGGGCATCCAGGTCGAACGGCTTGGTAATGTAGTCGTAGGCTCCGCCTTTCATGGCGTCCACGGCATTCTTCATCGAGGATTCCGCCGTCATGACCACAACCAGGGTGCGAGGCGATTCCTGCTGCAGTTTGCCGAGCAGTTCCAAGCCGCTCATGCCGGGCATCTTGATGTCGATGATGGCCAGATCGTAGGAATTCTTCCTGCTCAACTCCAGTGCGTCCGTGCCGGTACTGGCCAGATCCACCTGGTAGTCCTGTTTGCTGAAGGACTTGGAAAGTACCCAGCGGATGCTGTCTTCATCGTCCGCGACCAGAATGCGCTTGATTGCCATATTGTGATGTGCTCCATGCAATGCTGTTTCTCACCGGAGAGGCAGGGAAACAGTCACTTCGGTTCCTTCTCCGGGGCTGCTGGAAATTTTCAGCAGACCCCGGTGATCTTCTATGATTTTCTGGCAGATTGCCAGCCCCAGTCCGCTCCCCTTGACCTTGGTCGTAAAATAGGGGGTAAATATGCGGTCCAGTTCCTCAGCGGGTATCCCTGTGCCATTGTCGCTCACCTTGACGATGACTATGGGGGAAGGGCGTCCGCCGGGGCTGTTCAGGTGGAAGTCCGAAGAGACTTTCGATTCCACCGTGATACGACCTTCATGTTCGAGTGACTCCCGAGCATTTTTAATCAGGTTCAGAAACAGTCTCGTCAACATTCCCTCATCGCCCAGGATAGGAGGGATGCTCGGATCAACTAGCAGGGAGAAGGTGATGTTTTGACCACGGGCAGCTTCCTGCTGAAGGAGGATGATGTCGCCCAGAATTTTGCTCAGGTTGACTTCTCCCATTTCGGCGGGGCGGGGGTTGCCGAGATCCATCAGTCCCTCGATGATGCCATTGATACGTTCGACTTCCCGAACCATGACCCGCGTGTACTCCTGAAGGTCGCTCTCTGCGGGAAGTTCCTTGGCCAGTAACTGGGCTGCACCTTTGACGCCGCCCAGCGGGTTCTTGATTTCATGGGCAAGGCCGGCGGCCAGGGTGCCGAGCATCGAGAGGCGGTCGGCACGCCGTAAAGAGCCTTCCAATTCCTGCACGCGCGAGAGATCGCGAATAATCAGCACCGCTCCCTCCTGACCTTCTTGCCTGGAAAAGATCGGTGCGGCATAAATCCCGATCGGAAGCGGTTTCTGTCGAGGTCTCTGCAGGAGCACCCCTTCGTCGTCGGAGATGGTCCGGCCCTTTTCCAGGGCAATGTTTATCATGTAGAGCAGGGTCTGCTGACCAGCGAACAGATCATGAAAATGCTTGCCAAGACAATTGCGCAGAGAAACGCCTAAAAAAGCTTCGCCAGCCGGGTTGACAAGTGTAATCACGCCTTTGCGGTCCATGGCAATCACGCCCCGATCGATGTTCTCCAGGACCATGACGTACAGGTTCGGGTCGGGCAGTGCTGCCGGTTCTCTCATGTCACGCGACTTTCGCAAAGAAATCCTGAAGGGTTGAGCGCATTTCTTCGATGGATCGGGCGCCGTTGACGGCACTGCGAAATGCGGCAGAATTTTCGAGGCCGCGAACATACCAGCAAAGATGTTTACGCATATGACCCAGAGTTTTGCGGGGGCCAAAAGTGTCCAGAAAAAGTTCCAGGTGCTGACTGGCCACATGGAAGCGATCCGATGCATCGGGTTGACGCGGCACACGGCCTGCCATGGCATCAAGTGCCTGTTGGATCAGCCAGGGG
>DAOVNV010000185.1 GCA_030630015.1 Desulfuromonadales bacterium
ACCCCGGCGAGCGCTTGCTGTTTGTCGACGATTTTTTCGCCATCGGCTCCACCTTCAAGGCGATCGAGCAGATCATCGAGCAGGCCGCTGCCATCCTGGTTGGCGCTGCAGTGATCATCAACAAATCGGACCGGCGGGATATTGAAGCGATATTGACTCTGGAAGATCTGACAAACTAGCCGAACGGATCACACCCCATGTCTCCAACCTCTTTTTTCATCCTGATGGCACTGCTGGCCGGCCTCTCAGTTCCTACCCAGGCCGGCCTCAATGCGCAGCTCGGTCTCTGGACCCGTTCACCGGTAGTCGCAGCGACCATTTCCTTTGCGGTCGGCACCCTGACCTTGGTTATCTACACCCTGGTCGCCCGGATTCCCTTGCCCAGTCTTGCCACAGTCGGCAATCATCCGTGGTGGGTCTGGACCGGGGGAGCATTCGGCGCCTTTTTCGTCACGGCCACCATTATTCTGGTTCCCAAGCTCGGCGCAACCACCATGGTCGCACTGATCCTGGCCGGGCAGATGTTTGCTTCCCTGCTACTCGATCATTTTGGCTGGCTGGGCTACCCGCTTCACCCGATCAGTTTCGGTCGTGTTGCAGGCGTAGTGTTGGTTTGCGGCGGGATCTGGCTGATCAGGTATTTCTGATCAATCACTAGGAGGATGCGGATAGTCCGACAGCCTCCTAGTCAGCGTTCTTGTCTTAATCCATTGCAAATTTGCAGGCTATTTCCGTCATCTCGCGCAACCGCTTGTCAACCCGGGCATTGACCGAACCCTCGGTCCAAGTGCCGTCTTCCTGAACTTCACCGGCCGGAGTCCCGGTCAGGATCTCAATCCCCTGGTCTACGGTAGCAACACTCCAGATATGAAAATCACCCTGCTGCACAGCGGCAATAATCTCCGGTTTGAGCATGAGGTTTTTCCGATTGGCTTCAGGAATGATGACGCCCTGTTTTCCGGTCAGGCCCATGGCTTTGCAAACAGCATAATACCCTTCAATTTTCTTGTTGACGCCGCCGATCGGCTGAACCTGGCCGTGCTGGTTGACCGAGCCGGTCACGGCAATCCCCTGGTTGACCGGCAGGTCGGCCAGACTTGAGAGCAGGCCATAGAGTTCCGTGGTTGAAGCACTGTCGCCCTCGACCCACGAATAAGATTGTTCGAAACAGATCGAGGCCGAAAGAGCCAACGGCTTGTCGCGAGCATAGCGTTCCCCGAAAAAGCCATTGAGAATCAGCACCCCCTTGTCATGGATGGGCCCGGAAAGTTTGGCCTCCCGTTCGATATTAACCATTCCCTCCTTGCCGATGAAAGTCCGTACGGTGACCCGGGCCGGTTTGCCGAAACTGTAGCCACCGAGTTGGTAGACCGTAAGCCCATTAACCTGCCCCGTAATCGCCCCCTCCGTATCGATCAGGATAGTGCCATCTTCAATGAACTCCTGGATGCGCTCTTCGAGCTTATTCGAACGATAGACACGCGCCTCGAGAGCCAGATCAACATGTTTGTCCATGACCTTGTCCCGCCCCTCCCGTTCGGCATAAAAAGAGGATTCGCGGATCAGGTCGGCAATATCGATGAAACTGGCGGAAAAATGCTTTTGATCCTCGATCAGACGTGCCGAATATTCGACCATGCGCGCCACGGCCGTGGGATCGAAATGCAGCAGGTTCTCCTCGTTGCACTTGGAGCCGATAAAAAGAGCATGCTGCTGGACATTCTCCCAGGTGTTCTTCATCATCTGGTCAAAGTCGACCTTGACCTTGAAATACTTGCGGAAGTCTGGGTCGAGGTCGAACAACAGGTAGTAAAAGATCGGTGTGCCGATCAGAATGATTTTGCAGTCGAGGGGGATCGGTTGTGGTTTGAGACTCACCGTGGCGATCAGCCTGAACTGCTCCGCCATGTCCTCAATTTTAACCTCCCGGTTACGGATGCAGCGTTTGAGGGCTTCATAGGTAAACAGGTTGAAGAGGACTTCGCGACAATCCAGAATGAGATAGCCGCCATTTGCCCGATGCAGGGCGCCGGCCTTGATCATCTGGAAATTGGTTATAGCGCCGCCCATGTGGATAATATGCTCGATCCGTCCGAAGACATTGAGGTAGGTCGGGTTGGCTTCGTAAATGACCGGTGCGCCTTCGAGAGAGCTGTTATCGATGAACAAATTAACCAGGTAGCGTTCGAAAGAAGGACCCTCCTGTTTGCCATTGATCCCTGCAATGGAGATCTGGGGCTTCTTCTGCGGCCTAAACTCATCAATCTGGTTGATGATGTCCTTTTTGCAGTTCTCGAAATGTTCGAGGACGCGCTCGAAGTTCCGGTATTTCTGCTCCAACCCCACAAACAGGGGGCTCATCGCATAGAGAAGAACCTCTTTTTCCATTTCAAGGATCTTTTCCCGCATCTCCTCTTCGAGTTGGCGCACCTCGTCTAGAACTTCATTGATACGTTCCTGGAGTTTGCTGCCCTTCACCTCATACTTTGCCTTTTCATCGTCAGAGAACGCCTCATACTCCTGTTGTGACAGGGGTTTCCCATCTCGCAACGGCATCAGAACCAGGCCGCTCAGCACCTGCTGCAAGGCGAAGCCACTTTCACTGGTCTCTTTATCCAACTGCTGAAACAGCGCTTTCTTCTTCTTCTGATATTCGGAGGAGATCTCGTCCTTCTGCTCTTCATACTCCTTGCCTTCTAAAACCTTGGGGGCATCCTCAGAAAGCCGCTCGACCAGGTGGACAACATCTTTCTTGAACTCATGTCCCATGCCTGCAGGCAGGCGGATGTATTCGGGGCCCATACTTTCTTCAAAATCGTGAACGTAGCACCAATCATCTGGAGCCGGTTGCTCCTGTGCACGAGCCTTGAGAATTTTCTTGATGGTCGAGGATCGGCCGCTGCCGGGATGGCCCAGGATAAAGAGATTAAAGCCGCTGTCTTTGATGCCGAGGCCGAAATCAATGGCGGTCAGAGCCCGGTCCTGACCGATAGTCCCTTCCAAGGGGGGCAGGTCCCGGGTCGTTTCGAATTCGAACTGGTTAGGATCACAGTGCCAGCACAGAACTTCAGGATCAAGGCGTAATTCGTCCACGAGGCATACTCCCTGTGTATTGATGTAAGCAGGCCGTCACCTGCCATTCCGGCAAAGAAACTCCTCTATTCAGAGTAACATCCCGCACTGTCTTCGCAATGCGGAACAGCGGAAAAACGCCTGGTTCTGATTGAGGAAACCTTGTCTAAATAATAGAAATTCAGTCGCCACGAAACCTCGGGCACATCGTTGAGAGATTCTAATCACGTGTTAAAGTTGAATTATTCTTTGAAGGGCAAGATCTATAAACATCCATAACTTAACAAACCAGTGTCCTACGGAGAAAAGCCTGCAAGAGGAGGCTGTCCGCTGACATAAGATGATTACACTTTTTCGCGAAACCCTGGCCCACGCCCTGATGATCACCGGCTTCGTCTTTGTTATGATGCTGGTCATCGAATACCTTAATGTCCTGACCCAGGGGGTATGGCAGCAAGGCTTGCGCGGCAACCGCTGGCAGCAATATCTGCTTGCCTCTTTTCTGGGCGCGACACCAGGCTGCCTGGGAGCCTTTGCCGTCATTTCCCTCTATTCCCACCGGGTGGTTTCACTGGGCGCGGTGGTGGCGGCCATGATCGCCACCAGTGGCGACGAGTCTTTCGTCATGCTTTCCATGATTCCCGGGACCGCCGGCTTCATTTTCCTGCTCCTGCTTCTGATCGGCCTTGTGGCCGGCGTGCTGACTGACAAACTGCTCGGAGAAAAGGTGGCCCGTTTGGCAACGATCGGGCATGAACTCGACCTCCATGACGAAGAGATCTGCGATTGCTTTCCCCGCGGACATATCGTGAAGCAATGGCAGGACTGCTCCCTCTCCAGAGGCACCCTGGCCATTGTCCTGAGCCTGTTTATCTTCGGTCTGCTGGCCGGTTACCTGGGACCGGCGGCTTGGAACTGGATTCGCATCACTTTACTGCTGACATCGGGGGTGGGCCTGTTTATCGTGGCAACGGTGCCTGATCATTTTCTGGAAACACACCTGTGGGAGCACGTTGCCAAAAAACATGTCCCCCGGATTTTTTTGTGGACTTTCGGAGCATTGCTGATCATGCACGTCATGGTGGATCAGCTTCAGTTGACCGACTGGATGCAAGAGAACCGTCTGCTCATGCTATTGGCAGCCTGTATTGTCGGACTGGTCCCGGAATCGGGGCCACACCTGGTTTTTCTCACTCTCTACACCCAGGGAGCGATCCCTTTCAGTGTTCTCCTCGCCAGTTCCATCGTGCAGGATGGCCACGGCATGCTGCCCTTGCTGGCCGACTCACGAATGAGCTTTGTTACCGTCAAAGTCATCAACCTCGCAGTCGGTCTGCTTATAGGCTTCACCGGCTACCTGATCGGATGGTAGACAATGGAAATCTCGGAAAAAACGGCCTGGTTGTCGATACTGACCAACATCGTCCTGGTGTTGATCAAATCCTTCCTGGCGCTGCTGTCCGGCAGCCTCGCCATTAAAGCCGATGCGATCCATTCCCTCTCAGATGTCGTGTCTTCGTCTGTCATCCTGATCGGCATCAAGATCTCGAAGCGTTCAACAAGCCGTTTTCCCTACGGCCTTTACAAAGTCGAGAACCTGGTGGC
>DAOVNV010000221.1 GCA_030630015.1 Desulfuromonadales bacterium
GGCATGGAACGGATGAGCGAGGCACTCAAGGCGGCGGCTGGAACCAGGATGAAACAGATCCTGGCCAGGCTGACCAGCAATCGCTTCAGCAGCGCCTTGACCGGAGCCACGGTCACGGCGGTGATCCAGTCATCCTCGGTGACCACCGTTCTGGTGGTCGGCTTCGTCTCCGCCGGAACCATGTCGCTCAGCCAGTCGATCGGCGTGATCATGGGCGCCAATATCGGCACTACGATCACAGCGCAGATCATCGCCTTCAAGGTCACCGAATGGGCCCTGGTTTTCGTTGCGCTTGGCTTTGCCGGGCTCTTCTTCTCCAAAAATGAAGCTCTGCGCCAGTACGGCAACCTCCTGTTCGGCCTGGGCCTGATCTTTTTCGGACTGCATCTCATGGGCGAGGCCATGGGGCCGTTGCGCGGCTACCAGCCATTCATCGACCTGATGCAGAACATGGAGCAACCGATCCTCGGGATCCTGGTCGGCGCCCTGTTTACCGCCCTGGTGCAATCTTCTTCGGCAACCACCGGCATCGTCGTTGCCATGGCCAGCCAGGGCTTCCTCACCCTGCCGGCAGGCATCGCCCTGGCCCTCGGCGCCAACATCGGCACCTGCGTCACGGCCATGCTCGCCACCCTCGGCAAAGCCCGTCCGGCCGTCCGCGCCGCCGTGATCCATGTCCTGTTCAACATCCTGGGCGCCCTGCTCTGGCTCGGCTTCATCAATGAACTGGCGGCCCTGTCAATCTCCGTCTCTCCGCAAAGCCCGGGCCTGGCAGGCATGGAACGCCTGGCGGCGGACGTCCCCAGACAGATCGCCAATGCCAACACCCTGTTCAACGTAATCAACACCCTGCTCTTTATCGGCTTCACCGCTCCCCTGGCATGGCTGGCGACGCGCCTGTTGCCCGACCGGCCCGAGGCAGACAAATTGATCGTCACGCCGAAGTTCCTCGACAACCACCTGATCGACACCCCCTCTATGGCGCTGAACGTTGCGAGACTGGAAGTCGGCCGCATGGGCGACCAGGTTCTGCAGATGATGCTGCAGGCCCAGGAAGCGATCCTGAAACGTAATATGAGTATGCTGGTGGAGCTTGAAAAGCTGGATGACACCGTTGACATCCTGTACGCCGAGATCAATAGCTACCTCAGCCGCACCGGCAAGCAGACCCTGACCGAAGAAGACAGTCGGGAATATTTCCGGATCAGCCAGGCCAACGCCAACCTGGAAAGTGTCGGCGATGTGCTTGAAACAGATCTGGCGAGCCTGGGGCAGAAACTGATTCGCGCTGATCTGGTGCCCAGCGAAACCATGTCTTTATTACTGAACGATCTGTTTGAAGGGGTTTATCGGGCTCTGGAAAAAACTGTTTGTGCGGTCAAGGACAACGATCAGACTGCCGCCCAGGAAGTGATCGCCATGAAGGGGGAGATCTACCACCGCACCCAGGCTGCCCTGGAGCGGCAAGCCCGGAGCCTGGCGGAGAGCGGCGAGGCAAGGCTCGACACCCTGAATGCCGAGTTCGAACTGACCGACAAGCTCAAAAGAATCTTCAGTTTAAGCAAACAGGTTGCCCGGCTTTGGGTGCCGAAGGAGGTCTAGGAGGCTCCTAGGGAATCACGTAAAACAGAACCGCAAAGAAGTGCAGGGCGCTGCCGGCCAGAACAAAGCCGTGCCAGATGGCGTGATGATAACGCATCGAGCGTCTCACGTAGAAACCGATCCCCGAGGTATACGCCAGGCCGCCCAACAGCAAGAGGATCAAGCCGCCCGGTGCCACAGCGGCCAACATCGGCTTGATCGCCGCCACGACCACCCAGCCCATGCCGACATACAGGAGGAGTGAAGCGGCCACCCAGCGGTGCAGCAGGGTCGTCTGAAACAGGATGCCGATGGCCGCCAGCCCCCAGATCACCCCGAACAGGGTCCAGCCCCACACGCCTCTCAGGCTAACCAGCGTAAACGGGGTGTAGGTCCCGGCAATGAGCAGAAAAATTGCGGAATGATCCAGCACCCGCATGATGCTTTTGGCCCGTGGCGCCTGGATGCTGTGATAAAGGGTTGATGCGGTATACAAAAGGATCAGGGTTGTTCCGAAAATCACGCAACTGACGATATGCCAGATGGTTCCGAACAAGCTCGCATAAGCGGTCAACACTCCGAGGCCGGCAATCGACAGGACCAGACCGACGCCATGGGTAATGCTGTTTGCGATCTCTTCGCCGGGAGTGTAGCGGGCGGCCTCCATTTTCACAGACATGGTTTCCTCCGGTAGAAATATAGGAACCATTATGCACCCAATGCTCAAGCAGGATCGTAAAAGTTCTGTAAACTTTTTGTTTTTTTGATATATTGTGTAATCATTCAGCATCTCAGCGAGGGCATGTGGGCTACAGCTATAGCCCACATGCTGTGCGGTTAGTCAGACAGCGGAATAGTTGCTACATTGTTACACGGAATTTCTGTGTTACGATTTTAATTCGATAGGAGACTCGTTATGAAA
This sequence comes from Desulfuromonadales bacterium, assembly GCA_030630015.1. Classification (GTDB taxonomy): domain Bacteria; phylum Desulfobacterota; class Desulfuromonadia; order Desulfuromonadales; family BM103; genus JAQYVZ01. Next base: position 2,504 of record DAOVNV010000221.1, read on the forward strand.
AAAGTGCTGATCCTTCTCACGACCGTTATCCTGGCTGTTTCACTTTCGGCCTGTGCTGGCAAAACTGGGGAAACCGCCAAGGTCAAGTGCCCGGCTTGCGGCTACGAATTCAACGTGGATGCCGGCAGCAAATAGACTGAGCATTGACCATTGAACGACAAGAGGGCCGGCGAAAGCCGGCCCTCTTGTCGTTCATATTGCTTGTTGGTTCAGTACTGCTGAAGCTGGTTTAATGCGCCATCACGAAGCGGCCGTCCTTGACTTCAACGATGACCATGGAGTCAACGCCCAAGCCGTTGTGGTCCTCGGCGGTCAGGCCGTAGATACCGGAGATCCCCACGTAACCCTTGGTGTCTTCGATCGCCTTGCGCAAAGCCTGCGCATCGGTTCCCACGCTCTTCATGGCATTGGCGATAATGGTAATCGCATCCCAGGCATAGCCGGAGTGGGTGTTGATCGGGAACTCCTTGTCGTAGTGATACTGCTCGGTATACAGGCGGATGAACTCCTGAATGACCGCCTTCTGCGGATCGGAGTCGGGCAGTTCATTGACAACCATCAGCTTGGTCGCGGGCATGCGATCACCCTCCGAGGCCTTGCCGGCCAGTTCGATATACTTCGGGTCAGGCAAGCCGTGGCACTGGAACAGGGGCAGATCGATACCGAGTTGGGCCTTGTTCTTGGCGAGGATCGAGCCGGCGGGGCCGATGGTCCAGGCGATCAGCGCCTGGGGCTTGGCGTTCTTGGCATTGGTCAACTGGGCGGTCATATCGGTGTCCCGCGTGCCGAATGACTCTTCGATGACGATTTCGATGCCATACTGGGGCGCCAGCTTTTTCATCCAGCGGGCGCCGTCTTTGCCAAAGCCGTCAGCCGCAGTCAGCAAAGCCACCTTGGTCAGGCCTTTTTCCTTCAGAAACATGAACATCCGCTCGACAGCCGTGCCGGAACGCTGCGGCGACTTGAATACCCAGTTGAAGGAACCGAACCTCTCGCCGCCCATGATCACCGGGTCGCC
>DAOVNV010000199.1 GCA_030630015.1 Desulfuromonadales bacterium
GCCAGCTTTTTCAGCCAGCGGGCGCCGTCTTTGCCGAAGCCGTCAGCCGCAGCCAGCAAACCCACCTTGGTCAGGCCTTTTTCCTTCAGAAACATAAACATCCTCTCGACAGCCGTGCTGGAACGCTGCGGCGACTTGAACACCCAGTTGAAGGAACCGAACCTCTCGCCGCCCATGATCACCGGGTCGCCGCCAACCGTCATAAAGGTCGGCATGTTGGCATCTTCCACGACTTTTTTCACCGCCATACCGGTATCGGTCAAGGTCGGTCCGATGATCGCAACAACCTTGTCCTTGTAGATGAATTTTTTGGCAAGGCTGACCGTTTTGGCCGGGTTGGCCTCGGTGTCACCGACCACCAGTTCGAGCTGTTTACCGTTGATGCCGCCCTCGGCGTTGATCTTGTCGACCACCATTTCCGCGACCAGCTTGGTCGGGGTGCCGATAAAGGCCGCCCGGCCGGACAGATCAAAAAATGCACCGATCTTGATAGTGTCTGCCGCCAGAGCTGGAGTGGCCAGCAGCAGGGACATCGTTACAGCAACCAGAATTCTTTTCATGTGTGTCTCCTTCACCTATTAGAGTCATCCGAAAAACAACAGAGTTAATCCTTCGAAGGTTTTCGCATGTTACGCTAAATCCGCTTCAGATCAAAAGAATTTCAGAAATCTGATCAATTTCCTGATCAGCTTTCAACAATTTCATCCTCCAAGCGCGTATCAAACACCCGCTGACTTTTGCGTTCGGAGCGGGGCAAACTGCCGTAATCAACCAGCTCCAGCTCAGCCGAAACCAGCAACTGCTTCTTGATCTGGTGACCCGCTTCGTGGATCAGTTCGGCGCCGCGCGCAGCGGCCACATCTTCGGCCCTTTCAACCACCAGACGCATATGATCGCGGCCCGATGACTCATCGCGGGTCAGGTGGATCTGGTACTCGGACCCCAGTCCCGGCACCTGCGACAGGATCGTGTCGATGCTGGACGGATAGATATTGACGCCGCGGAACTTGATCGTATCGTCGCTACGGCCCCTGATGCGGGAATGGCGCGGCAGGATACTGCCGCAACTGCAGCGGCCGGGCAGAATGCGGGTGATATCGCGCGTGCGATAGCGGATCAGGGGTGAACCCTCCTTGCACAGGGTCGTCACCACCATCTCGCCCCACTCGCCGTCCGGCAACGGTTGCAAGGTCTCCGGATCGATGATTTCCAGGAGGTAATAGTCGCCCCAGTAATGGATGCAGTCGTGGTCCGAGCACTCGATCCCGGTCCCGGGACCGTAGAGCTCGGTCAAGCCGGTGATGTCGAACAGTTCGGCGCCGCCGAACAGCTCGGAAATCTTTTTGCGCATCGACACCGAGGAGCGTTCCGAACCGTAGATGATCTTGTCAACGGCAATCTTGTCGGCGAGGCCGCGCCGGTGGATCTCCTCCGCCATCAGCAGGGCCATCGACGCGGTCGAACAGAACACCGTCGACTGGAAATCGAGCAGGAACTGGATCTGCATGTCGATATTGCCCGGTCCGACCGGAACCGCCATGGCGCCGACCTTCTCGCAGCCGAGCTGGAAGCCGGCGCCGGCGGTCCAGACCCCGTAGCCAACCGCAATCTGGACCCGGTCAAGCGGCGTGACCCCGGCCATCTGGTAGCAGCGCGCGAAAAAATCGGTCCAGTCGTCAAGATCCTTCTGGGTATAGCTCAAGACCTTGCGTTTGCCGGTCGTCCCCGAGGAAGCGTGGATGCGGACAATCTGCTCGAAAGGGACCGAGCGCAGCGGAAAGGGATAATCATCGCGCAGGTCATCAGCCGTGGTGAACGGCAGTTTGGACAGATCGTCCAGTGAAGTGATCGATTCCGGGGTGATGCCTGCACCTTCCAGGTGCTGGCGATAAAAACTCGAGCCCTCCCAGACGTGGCGCAAGGTCCACTGCAGCCCTTTGAGCTGGTGGGCCTGCAACTCATCTTCGGTCTGAAAAGCGGGCATGAAATCCTGTTCCTGCATAGCGGGTTTCTCCAAACGGATGTTGGTCAGGCCGGCGGCGCCGAGACGGCTGGCAGCCGGACTGTCGTGGCTGGCCGATCCCAAAAAGGCAGCGCGCAGCGCCGGATCGTTGAGCAATGCGCTGCTCTGGCCATGTTCGACGATCCGGCCATTGGCCAGAAGGTAGGCATGGTCCGAAACAGACAGGGCGCGGGCGGCATTCTGCTCGATCAGCAGAATGGTCGTGCCGGCCCTGGCCAGCTGTTGAATAATGGCAAAAATCTCGTCGGTGATCAATGGCGCCAGACCGAGGCTCGGCTCATCGAGCAGCAGCAGGCGCGGCTTGGCCATCAAGGCCCGGCCCATGGCAAGCATCTGCTGCTCGCCCCCGGACAGGGTCCCGGCCAACTGCTGGCTGCGCTCGCTAAGTTTCGGGAACCGGGCAAAGACTTCCTCGATACGAGTGTCCTCATCTTTGCGGGACAGCCGCAGTGGAATGCCCCCGAGCTTCAGGTTTTCCTGGACTGAAAGGTCTCCGAAAACCTCCCGCCCCTCAGGGGACAGGGCCAGGCCTAAGCGGACCATACGGGCGGGAGAACGACCAGTCACCGGCTTGCCATCGAGCAAAATCGTGCCGCCGCTCGGCTTGACCAGGCCCATCAGGGCCTTGAGGAGCGTACTCTTGCCGGCGCCATTCGCCCCGACCAGGGCCACGGTTTCGCCGGTGGCCACATCGAGGCTGACGCCGAACAGCGCTTGGGCCGCACCATAGTGTGCGGTGAGTCCGTCGATCTTCAGCATCAGGCTGTCGCCTCCATGCGCCCCAGGTAGGCTTCGAGCACCAGCGGGTTGCGCCGCACCTGGTCGGGCGTGCCACTGGCAATGCATTTGCCGCTGTCCAGCACCACGACCTGATCGGCGATCTCCATAACCAGTTCCATGTCATGCTCGACCAGCAGCAGGGTCTGTCCCGCCCGGCGCAGCCGTTTGAGCTGTTCGCCAACCGCCGCGGTCTCTTCGGCGTTCAACCCGGCCACCGGCTCGTCGAGCAGGATCAGTTCCGGCTGACTGACCGTGGCCCGGGCCAGTTCAACCCGTTTCTTGTCGCCATAGGCAAGGATGCCGGCCGGCCAGTTGGCCTTATCGGACAGGCCAAAATGATCGAGCGCCTCGAGAGCGCGCAGTTTGAGCTGACGCTCCCGGTGGCGCAGATAGGGCAAGCGCAGCATCGCCATGACCATCGAGGAACCGCCGCTGCAGGTCAGGCCGGTCAGCACGTTGTCCAGCACCGACAGGCGCGGGAACAGCTTCAGATTCTGGAAGGTGCGGGCAATGCCGCGCCGGGCGATTTCGTGGCCCGGTTGGCCGACCAGTTCCTCCTCGAGGAAACGGGCCGAACCGCTGCTGGCCTCCAGGACCCCGGTGATGCAGTTGATCAGTGTGCTTTTGCCGGCGCCGTTCGGGCCGATCAGGGCGGTGATCCGGGCGCGCGGCACCGAGAAACTGACGCCATCGAGGGCAGGCAGGCCACCGAAATGTTTGCTCAAGGCCTCAAGCTGCAGCATCTTTACGCCTCCGCAGCGCCAGCCGAACCCGCACAGTTTCAACCAGCCCGGTCATCAGCCCCTGGGGCAGGAACATCAGGACCAGAACCAGGATGCCGCCATGCACGAAATCCTTGTAGGTCTCGAAGATGTCGATCCATTCCGGCAGCAGGGTGATCAGCCCGGCCCCGACCAGCGAACCCCAGATCGAACCCATGCCGCCGATGACCACCATGATCGCCAGATCGGTCGAGGCGAAGATGTCGAAAGTGTCCGGACTGATAAACTGGTAGCAGTGAGCGTAGAGGCTGCCGGCCAGTGACGCCAGCACCGCCGAGAGGATAAACACCTTGACCTTCGCCTTGCGCGTGTTGACGCCGAGCGCCGCCGCTGCAATCTCGTCCCCGGCCAGTGCAGCCAGGCCGCGCCCCACGCCGCTGCGCACCAGGTTGAGACAGAGCAGCAGGCACACCAGGGTAAAGGCCCAGACCAGGTAGTGGAAGCGAACCTCATTGTCAAAGGCGAAGCCGCCGATCGCTAGCGGTTTAATTCCGGCAAAGCCGCTCGGTCCGCCGGTCACGCCATCCCACTGCAGCAGGATCGTATGCACCACGAAACTGAAGCCGAGCGTAGCCATGGCCAGATAGTGGCCGGACAGACGCAATATCGGCAGGCCGACCACCAGGCCGACCAGGCCAACCAGCACCGC
>DAOVNV010000056.1 GCA_030630015.1 Desulfuromonadales bacterium
CAATGGCTTGATTGCGTTTGTCGAAAGAGGCATAACAACCGACAAAGAAGAGGATATCGACGTCACTGCTCTGTTCCAGAGTGACCACAGGCAGCCCTTCGGCCCAATCGCCGCGACTGGCATAGGCGAGGCCAAGCGGATTGCCGTTGACTTCCGTATTCTCCATGGCCGTCATGACTTCTTCGCCGGGGAATTCCCCTTCCATCAGCACCAGGTTGCGACGCAACTCGATGATCTTGTTGACATGTTCGATGCTGGCAGGACAGATCTCCTGACACGCCCGGCAGGTGGTGCAGGCCCAGAGGGCATCCTTTTCGACTGCTTCAGACAGATTGGCCGCGGGGGTATCAAAAGCAACTTCACCGATCTGCTGGACCAGTTTCATCGGCGAAAGCGGTTTTTCGGTCGCCCAGGCCGGACAGCGATCCTGGCAACGCTTACAGCTGGTACAGGCGTCGGCGTCGAAGATATCCTTCCAAGTCATGTCCTTCACCTGTGCCGCACCGAAGCTTTCAGCCTCTTCATCCTCCATATCGATGGTCGGCAAAAGTCCTTTAGGTCCAAGGTCGGCAAACAAGTAATTGGCACTGGTGGTAAAGATGTGCCGCAGCTTGGTGAAGGGGATGATGGCAATAAAGATGATGGCCAGGAACAGGTGCAGCCACCAGAGATTGCTGTGCAGTCCGCGCAAGGCGGGCTCCCCCATATTGGCAAAGGTTTTCGCGACCAACAGGCCAACGGGAGACCATGCTGCCAGCGCTGTATCCAGTTCAGTAACCGCCATCCGGGCTCCCTCGATCACAAACCCGGTAACCAGGATGGTCAGCAACAGACCATGCATGATGATGTCATCATACTTATTGTCCAGTCCGTCTGGCCGGACAATATAGCGGCGCACCAACAGGCCGATCAGCATGAAAATAGCGATCAGTCCAGCAACATCAAGAACCAGGGAAAAGAACAGATAGAAAGGTCCGGTCAAAAAGCGGGCATCGAACAGGGGATCAGTCAGATCGGCCTGAAGGAAGATCAGTGTGGTGCCGATAACCAGCAAAAAGAAGCCCCAGAAAAACAGGGCGTGAGCCACACCCGGAGCGCGCACCCGAAGCACCTGCTTTTGCATGAATACATTGCGCAGCATCGCAACGGACCGTCGAGGGAGCTGATCAAAACGATCGAGAGATTGGCCCTGTTTATAGACCTTGATGCGCTGTAAAAACGCATAGACAACAATTGCAACGGCCGTAAAACCGAGTAGATACATCGGCACTAAAACCGACAGATCATGACCGATATTCCAGTATATTTCCCGGGTGTATTCCATGTTCATCTCACTTATGCTGAGCGAGGGCTGCTGCCGTTCAATTTTCGGTCAAGTTGCTAAATAAGACAGGTAAAGTATAGTCGAGCTTTTTTGAGAAGCTATAGAGATTCCTTTTTACATGTAGTTTACGTAAAGGTCAATATTAAATATAACAATATTCTATTTGTTCTGCAACAAATCAAAATCCCCTGTCTATGCAAAGATTTACATGAACATTGACAGGGCGGGACCAGAGATGATATTGATATCAGAAATCTTACGTAAAGGTTATCCTATGCAGACAACGACAGAAAAATCGGTACAGATCGGTACATTGGCGAAAAAACTGGGGATTACTACCCGGACCATCCGTTATTACGAAGAGATTGGTCTGATGGGTCCGCCCGAGCGATTGGGTGGCGGCACCCGAACTTACAACCGGGACGATGTCCTGCGCCTGAAATTTATCCTGAAGTTAAAGGAACTGGGAATTACCCTGAAAGAGATGCAGGAACTGGCTGAAAACTTTGATGTCAACCAGCAATCCTTCGGAACCATTACTCCAAAGTTGCTGGCAATCCTTGACGGGCACATCGGTAAAGTGGACCAGAAGATTGCCAGCCTGGCCTCCTTGCGCAAGGAGATTGTCGACTACCGTGCGCGCATCTTCAATATTCTGCAGGGCAAGGCCCCTGAAATCCGTTAAGCACGGACCTGTCCGAAGTTAGCACTCAACACATGCTTGTCATAAATAACGGAGGCCACTGATGCCTTACGAAAACCTGCTGATTGAAATTGAAGATGAGATCGCCGTTGTCACCATCACCCGCCCCAAAGCCTTGAACGCCCTCAATCAAAAGACCTTGCTCGAACTGCAGGATGTCTTTACCGATTTCGCCGGAGATGATGCGGTACAAGTCATCATTGTCACTGGCAGCGGCGATAAGGCCTTTGTCGCCGGAGCTGACATCGCCGCGATGCAATCTCTTTCAGCCCTTGAAGCACGTCAGTTTGCCAAATTCGGTCACCAGGTGATGCGCGACATTGAAGATTGTCCGAAACCGGTCATTGCGGCTGTCAACGGTTTTGCTCTGGGAGGCGGTTGTGAGCTCGCTCTCGGCTGCGATATCCGCATCGCTGCGGAAAACGCCAGATTCGGCCAACCGGAAGTCAATCTTGGTGTTATCCCGGGATTCGGCGGAACGCAACGGCTGGCAAGGTTGATCGGTAAAGGCCGCGCACTGGAACTGATTTTCACAGGAGCGATGATTGATGCCGCTGAAGCCTACCGGATCGGGTTGGCCAACAAAGTTGTTCCCCTCGATCAACTGCTTGAGACAGCAAAAAAAATGGCCGGCACCATCATCAGCAAAGGTCCTTACGCTGTACGGCTGGCCAAGGAGGCCGTACACAACGGCCTGGAGCTTGACCTTGAACGTGCCAATCAATACGAAGCGGAACTGTTTGGACTCTGTTTTGCCACTGCCGACCAGAAAGAAGGGATGCAGGCCTTCCTGGAGAAACGTCAGGCAGAGTTTAAGGGCAAGTAACAGAATAATTTCTCAAGAAAACAAGGAGAGAATTCCATGCATTTTAATCTCACCGATGAACATAATTTGATGCGCCAGATGGTACGCGAATTTGCCGAGAAAGAGATCACCCCCGGCATTCAGGAACGGGACGAAACAGAACATTTCGATCGTGAGGTGATGTTTGATCGACTCGCCGAACTCGGTTTGGCAGGTATTGTTTTCCCAGAAAAATATGGTGGCGCTGAAGCGGACTACATCAGTTACGCAATTGCCGTTGAAGAACTCTCCAGGGTTTGTGCGTCCACCGGTGTGACCCTCTCCGCCCACCTTTCCCTCGGGGCCAACCCGATTTACGAGTTTGGGACCGAAGCGCAGAAACAAAAATATCTGCGCCCCCTGGCCGAAGGCAGCAAACTGGGAGCTTTCGCTCTGACTGAAAATTCAGCCGGATCAGATGCCGGCGGCACCAGAACAACGGCGATTCGCGACGGTGACAAATGGATTTTGAACGGCAGTAAAATTTTCACCACCAACGGTGGGGACGCAGACACCTATATTGTCTTTGCCCGCAGCGACAAGGACGCTCAGAAACATCACGGCATCAGTGCCTATATTGTTGAAAAGGATACTCCCGGTTTCAGCTTCGGGAAAAAAGAGTCAAAACTCGGCATCCGCGCATCCTCAACCCGGGAATTGGTTTTTGAAAACTGTAGAATTCCGGCAGAGAACCTGCTCGGCACCGAAAATGAAGGTTTCAAGCTGGGGATGATCACCCTGGATGGCGGGCGGATCGGCATTGCCGCTCAGGCGCTCGGCATCGCACAGGGAGCATTCGATACAGCAGTCGAATATATGAAAGAACGGCAACAGTTTAACAAACCGCTCAGTGCCTTCCAGGGATTACAGTTCAAGATTGCTGACATGGCAACCCAGATTGAAGCAGCCCGTTTGCTGGTTTACCAATCAGCCTATAAAGCCTCTGCCAAGCAGTCATACGGCAAGGAATCAGCCATGGCCAAGCTGTATGCTTCTGATGTTGCCATGCAGGTGACCACTGAGGCGGTACAGCTTTTTGGCGGCTACGGCTACACCCGCGATTTCCCGGTGGAACGCATGTTCCGCGATGCCAAAATCACCCAGATCTACGAAGGCACCAACGAAATTCAGCGTATGGTTATTAGTAGCACCTTGCTGCGCTAATCGTTCGGGGCCATTTTTTCACACAGGATTAAGGAGAACCGGTAGTTTAAGAAAACTGCGAAAAATCAGCTTTGCGCCCTTGAATAAAGGCACTGATCGCTTCCTGAGCTTCCGGTTTGGCCAGTTGTTGCAGAAACAGTTCCCCCTCTCTACTCATCACTTCAGCAACCTGCCGGGCCTGGCCCTCTTTCAGCAGAGATTTGGTTAAGCGGACTGAACCCGGTGGTTGTGCGGCCAGTTGTTCCGCTTTGGCCAAGACCTGTTTAAGCAAATCAACGTGCGGGAAAACCCGGTTGACCAAGCCAAGCTCTGCTGCTTTTTCGGCATTGATTGTTTCGCCGAGTAACAACAGTTCCGAGGCATGCAGATGACCGACCAGCTTCGGCAGCAGATAGCTGGAAGCCGCTTCCGGGCAGAGGCCCAGGTTCACGAAAGGCAACTGAAACCTGGCCGTCTCGTCAGTATAAACCAGATCACAATGGAGCAGTAGAGTGGTGCCGATACCAACCGCCGGGCCGCTGACCATCGCAATCAACGGCTTTTTAGCCTGACTGACAGCTTTCAGAAAACGGAAGACCGGACTGTTCTCCCCCTGTGGTGGCTGCGTGGCAAAGTCTCTCAGATCATTGCCGCTGGTAAAGCAGTTGTCAGTGCCATGCAGCAATATCACTCGTATATAATCATCCCGTTCTGCCTCTTCAAATGCTGCGGTCAGGGCGTCATACATTGCCAAGGTCAGGGCATTCAGTTTTTCCGGGCGCTGAATGCTGATCCGCAAAACACCTTTATCAAGAGATGTAGTTATCGGGCCCTGGTCATTATTCGTTTTTGTCATAGAATAATCCGTTTTTTCAGAGCAGATTCCGGCCCGCCGCAAAGCCCTGGTGGATTGCGTCAAAAACCATGGCCGGCTGCCGGGCATCGCCAATCACTTGGCAGGGAATGTGCTGTTCCACAGCAGCTTTCTGCAACGGGTTATATGCTCTGGTTCCCACAGCGAGGATAACGGTATCCGCTGGAATCTCCTGGCGTTGTCCTGCTTGTTCGATGATCACTCCATCCGGAGTGATTTTCATAACTTTGGCCTCGGTGTGGGTATCGATTGCAGAACGTTTGACATCCTGCAGCATACTCCAACGGGTCGATCTGCCGAAGGTTGTTCCCAACTTATCGATCATTTCGATCAAAGTGACCTGTTTACTGCCGTTGGTAGCGAGACGGTAAAGTTCCTCCGCAGATTCGGCTTGATGAACAAGTAAAAATTTCAATTCGTCTCCGGATAGGGTTCCCTGTTCGATCAGCAACAAAGCGGTTTCAACCCCGACAGTGCCGCCGCCGATAATTGCAACCCGCTGACCGGTGATCACTTCCCCGGCCAGGACATCCCAGGCCTGCACGACATGCGGCAGGTCGGCACCAGGGATATTGGGAAGGATCGGTGTCCCGCCGGTCGCCAGGATTAAAGCATCCGGTTTCTGCTCCGCCAGAAGTTGGGCATCGACTGTTGAATTCAGGGCAACTTGTACGCCTAGATCCACCAGTTGCTGTTGCAGGTTTTTGGCGAGAATCGAAAACTCATCCCGTCCCGGGGGCGCTCCGGCAAGATGGAGTTGCCCGCCCAGCCGTATGTTCCGTTCACAAAGAACCACCTGATGACCCTGTTCAGCGGCAGCAATCGCCGCACTCATCCCGGCGGCACCGCCGCCGACAACCATAACTTTCCGGGGGTGATCGGTAAGTTTCGGGCGGGTTTCAACCTCCTTGCCCACCCGAGGATTGCAAAGACATTCCACCGATTTCATTTTGAACAGGTTGTCGAGACAACCCTGGGCGCAGGCAACGCAGTGGATGATTTTATTCTCCTGGTGATCGCGGGCTTTATTCGGCAGCAGCGGATCGGCAATCAAGGCCCGTCCCATGGCAACCATGTCGCAGAACCCGTCACCGATCAGGTTGCGCGCCACAGCCGGATCATTGATACGATGGCTGGCGATCACCGGGACTTTGACTTCGCTGCGGATATCCCTGGCCAGGTAAGCGAAAACACCGCGTGGAACCTTGGTGACGATCTGGGGAACCTGGGCTTCGTGCCAGCCGACATTGATACAGAGTGCATTCGCGCCTGCGTCAACTAATTTGATTGCGAAAGTTTTCAAATCTGCGCGACCGATACCGCCTGGCATGAAATCGTTGCCGTTGACTCTGAGCAACAGAGGAAACTCGTCTCCAGTTGCCGCTTTGACGGCCTGAACGACCTCCAGGCCGAAACGCATGCGATTTTCCAGGCTGCCGCCATACTGATCCTGCCGCCGATTAGTCAAAGGCGAAAGGAATTCGCTGACCAGATAACCGGTTCCGGCAAGAATTTCCACTGCATCAAAGCCAGCGGCCTTGACCCGCCCGGCGGCATCGGCAAAGCGTTGAATTATTGCGCCAATCTCTTCCGCTGCCAACTCCCGTGGAGTTTCCCTGGTCATCCGTGACGGGATCGGGGACGGTGCAACCGGCTGTTTCCCGCCGAGGAACAGAGAATGATTATAACGCCCGGAATGATTGAGCTGAACACAGGCTGCAGCCCCTTCTTTTTTGATCGCTGCAGCCAGTTCCGTCAGTCTGGGAATGAACTCATCCCGGTGCGCACCGATATTCCCCGGTTGGCCGGAAAGTTCATCCACTGTCGCGTAGCCGACACTGATCATGCCAACGCCACCACGAGCCCGCTCAACATAAAAATTGATCAACTGGTCGGTGACCGTAAATTTATGGCACATGTTCATGTGCATGGCCGGCATCAGAATCCGGTTTTTCAGTTCAAGGTGGCCGATTGAAATGGGTTCAAATAACCGGTCGGACATGATAATTCCCTTATCTATCGTTGATTCAGGCAACGGCACGCTCAAAATTCTCTGCTACCTGTGGAAACAGACCGATGTTGGTCAGAACATTCTGCAATCGCTCCGGCTCGGCAAGAAAATCACGAATAAAAATGATTTCAGAAGCCTTTAAATAGCTGACGAAGGGATATTTGAAATCGTCCTTGAACAACTTGGTGACGATTTCCACGGCATTCATGTTCATGGGAAGTTTGCTGATGCGTGCTGCTCGTTCCAGTAGCTTGTCGACATAAAACAGCAAGCAACTGTCGATACTGCCGATCGACTCCCGGTGCCCTGGAAGGATTTGCTTGTCGCGCAGCGTGGCCAGTTTAGCGAGGCTTTCGCAATAAGCGTCATAGTTGCGGAAGCGTTGTTCCGTAAGCAGGTCGATATCAAGCAGCGGGGTCTGAAAAATCCCGCGCAACATCACATCGCCAGTGACGGCCCAGTCTTCGCCGATCAGCACCAGGTCGCTTTGCGAGTGGCCAGGGCAGGGCAGCGCCGTTAGCCCCAGTTGCTCCGGCAGACCTTCTTCAATGATCTGAAAATTCTCCGGCAAGGGCGGAAATACCGTGCCATCCTCCATATTGACCCGAAGTCGCTCCAGGAAGGCGGATTCAAAGCCGATCTGCACCAGCAGGCCGTACATGCGTTCCAGGCGTTCAGTATGACGGACGATCTTCAAGTGGTCCCGAAACGGCAGGTAAATGGTTGCTTCGGTTGCCTGCTCCAGCCAGTTCGCCAACCCATAGTGGTCAATATGACAATGGGTAATGATGACATGTTTGAGACGCTCAAGATCCAGATTCTTCTGCAAATACTGTTTGGCTTCTTCAGTTGGCGGACCGGTATCAAAGAGCACCAGTTCTCCGGCTATTTCGGTACTGTAGCAGTGCACCGGGCCGACCATGTAGGCGGTATCCAGGGTGTGTTGAATGGGGATCATCTTGTGTTTCATTCCACAAATCGTTCAAATGACATTCCCCCCTTGATGAAAGGGGGGGGCGAGGGGGGAAGAACGATCAGAAAATATACTTTTCCGCTTCGCTGGCAGCGGCGGCCAGGGTGCGCTTAGCCTGCAGCAAGCCGGTGGCATCGTACTTGGTGAAACGACGAACTCCGGAGAGGATCATGGTCAAGGTGTCGCCTTCTTCCACAAAGTAAGCCCCTTTGCGAGCAGCGCTGGCGGCAGCTTCTGTCGCGTTGAAAGTGAAAACCTTAACCGCAGCTTTCAACTGTTCCTGCTTGGCTTCGCTCAGTTTGTCGATAATTTTTTCCGCGCGCAGAACCGCACTTTCGATAGCAAAGATCTGGATAACGATATCCGATGACGCCATCAGAATTTCCTGCTCATCGGCCAATTTGTCCATGTATTTCTGGACGCCGCTCCCTGCAAGGATCAGGAACAGGGTTTTCAGATTCTGCAAGGTCGTTTTTTCCGCAATAAATGGAATCGACTCATCGACCTCATCAAAGGAGGGTGTCATCAGCGCTTCAAAGGCCTTCATCGCTTCGGCCTGCAACGGCAATTCACCTTTCATTGATCGGCGCAGGATCATTCCCGTGATCAGCAGACGGTTGATTTCGTTGGTCCCCTCAAAGATTCGGTTGATCCGCTCATCACGGTAGTAACGCTCTGCCGGGTATTCACTGCAGTAGCCGTAACCACCAAAGATCTGAACCACTTCATCGACGGTTTTTGCCAGCACTTCACTACAGAAAACCTTGGAAATCCCGCACTCCGGGGCATATTCCTCGATGCCTTTCTGATACTGGACATAGTAGTCATCAATCCCCTTGTCGATGGTTGCCAGTTTGTCGTCAAGCAGACCGGCCAGCCGGTAAACCAGTGATTCGGAGGCGTAAATGGAGGCAGTCAAATCAGCAATCTTTTCCTGAATGGCACCGAAGGATGCGATCGGGCGATTGAACTGCTTGCGTTCGTTGGCATATTGAATCCCTTCGGCCAGCGCCATTTTTGCCGCCCCGGTCACACCGGCTCCGAGCTTGAAGCGACCGATATTCAGGGAGTTAAAAGCTATCTTGTGGCCCTTGCCGATCTCTCCAAGCACGTTTTCCACCGGCACCTTGCAGTTATCGAGAATAATCTGAGTGGTTGAGCTCCCCTTGATCCCCATTTTTTTCTCTTCGTTGCCGACAATCAGGCCTTCAAAGCTCTTTTCCACCAGAAACGCGGTAAAGTGCTGCTTGTCGATTTTGGCAAAGATGGTGAACAGCTCGGCAAAACCGCCGTTGGTGATGTACTGCTTGGTGCCGTTGAGAATGTAGTATTGACCATCTTCAGAGAGGATCGCAGAGGCCTGCGCTCCAAGAGCATCGCTGCCCGAACCGGGTTCAGTCAGACAATAAGCGGAGCACCATTCGCCCGTAATGATTTTCTCCAGATATTTTTCCTTCTGCTCCGGAGTTCCATAGTAGATCAAAGGCAAGGTGCCGATCCCGGTGTGCGCGGCGAATGCGACGGAAAAAGAACCACTGGTGGAAATTTTTTCCCCGACCAGCATACTGGTGGCTTTATCCAGTTCCAGCCCGCCTTCTTCTTCCGGGGCATCCATCATCAACAGGCCCAGTTCGCCACATTTACGCATCCCTTCGACAACATGCTCGAAGTTCTGTTCCTCGATCTCCTCAAGATGCGGCAGAATCTCATTTTCGACAAACTGCTCGGTTGTCTCGGCAATCGCGCGTTGCTCGTCAGTAAAATCTTCCGGCGTGAAAATGTCCTGGCAGTCGCTCTCCGCGATCAGAAATTCGCCGCCCTTCATGATTTTTCCAGCCATAATGTTCACCTCATCTTTGTGTATTTGAAATTCTTATTTGCCACCAAGTCACCAAGACACCAAGGAAAATCAAAAACTTCAGCAGGGGCAGAGAAGAAACGAAAAGGTCAAAATCGTAATCTTTTTTTGGTTTAAACCCAAAAGAAAATAGATTTTGTTTTTCTCTGAGCTACTCAGTGACTCTCCGTTAGATGCCTTTCTTGGTGTCTTGGTGTCTTGGTGGCAATCATATTGTTTACAGTTTCTCGAAAATCCCTGCGGCACCCATGCCCCCGCCGATGCACATGGAAACCATCCCGTAACGCAGTTCGCGCCGTTGCATTTCATGCAGCAAGGTCGCGGTCAGTTTGGCTCCTGTGCAGCCGAGCGGGTGTCCCAAGGCGATAGCGCCACCGTTGACATTGAGGATATCCGTATTTAATCCCAACTCTTTGATCACGGCCAGGGACTGCGCGGCGAAGGCTTCATTCAGCTCGATCAGTCCAAGATCGTTTTGCTTCAGACCGGCTAGTTTCAGGGCTGCCGGAATCGCTTCAATCGGTCCAATTCCCATGATCTCCGGCGGCACTCCTCTGACAGCGAAAGCAACAAAACGAGCCAGCGGATCTCCACCGATCTCTTTGAGAAAATCCTCCGAAACAACCAAGGCTGCGGCAGCACCATCAGTCATCTGGGAAGAACTGCCGGCGGTGACAGATCCCCCTAGTTTGAAGGCAGGCTTAAGTCGGGCCAGGGCTTCAACCGTGGTATCAGCGCGCACACCGTCGTCGATTGAAACCGTTTCAGTCGATTTTTGAAGTTTGCCTTTAACGATGGAGGTTTTTTCAATTTCAACCGGAATGATCTCATCACTAAAACGCCCGGCCGCAATCGCGTCCGCCGCCTTTTGGTGACTGCCCGCGGCAAAAGTATCCTGCTCAACACGACTGATCTGATATTTGTCGGCAACCAGTTCCGCTGTGATGCCCATGGAGGCAAACGCCTCAGGCCATTCGCCAACCAGCCCGGGGTTGGCACTGTACTTATTACCCCCCATAGGGACCGTGGTCATCGACTCGGTACCACCGGCAATGATGCAATCGGCAAATCCGGCGATAATCCGTTCAGCCGCCAGAGCAATGGTCTGCAGGCCGGAGGAACAGAAGCGATTGATCGTCTGCGCCGGGACCTGGTAGGGAAGCCCCGCCTTCAGAGCTGCGATGCGGGCAACATTCATCCCCTGCTCCCCTTCCGGGAAGGCGCAGCCGATCAGAACATCATCGATCCGCATTGGGTCGATCCCGGTGCGCTCGACCAGACCGGCAAGGGCAGCAGCCGCCAGATCATCGGGGCGCATATCCTTGAATTTGCCTTTTTTTGCCCGGCAACCGGGGGTGCGATAGGCGGCAAGTACGTAAGCTGTTTTCATTTTTCAACTCCCTGGCTGGGGCCAGAATTAAATTCTGCCCCTGCTAAGTTCTTTTTGTTCAAAAAATTAATTCCGTAGCGGCTTGCCTTTTTTCAGCATGTGTTGAATCCGCTCGGCAGTTTTTTTGTTGCCGCATAACTTGAGGAACGCCTGCCGCTCCAACTGCAACAGGTAGTCTTCCGAAATCGGGGTTCCCGGCAGGACATCGCCACCGGTAATCACATCAGCGATAATGCCACCCATTTCAGCCTCGTATTCAGTCACGAAACCACCCATCTTCATGTTCCACAACTGACTCTTGATGCTGGCGGCAATACCGCGGCCCGGCGCAGGAATATTTTCAACCGGCCTTTGCGGACGATAGTTGCTGGCCAGCGCAAGGACCTTCTTTTTGGCGTCAGCGATCAGGCGGGAAATATCCATACTGATGCTGTCCCCGTTGCGCATATAACCCAGTCCGGCAAGTTCAGCTGCACCCATGGAAACTTTCCCCATACCGATCTGCTGGAAATTCTTGAAAATGAACGGGGTGACATCGGTATCGTACTGACCTGCCAGTTCGACGGCCCGCAGGCACATCTCTTTGGTGCCGCCACCGGCCGGAAGCAACCCAACCCCGATTTCCACCAGGCCCATGTAGGTTTCCGCATAGGCGTTGATGGCATCGGCATGCAGGGAAA
>DAOVNV010000098.1 GCA_030630015.1 Desulfuromonadales bacterium
AAGGACGGCATAAGGCAGGATGCACGAGGTCCCGAAAAATCCGAACAGTAGCCAGACGGGAACCGCGGCGGAGACCCACTGCAGGGTCAGCAGCAGCTGAACGCCAATAAACAGGGCCATGCCGCACGCGGCCACCCGCATCGGCGGAATGCCCTTTTTTGCCAAACGTTCGGCAAGGGTTCCGAATGTGAGGTAGCCAACGATCGTCGAGGCTGCAATCATCATCAGCGTATTGGCGACATCCATGCGCCCCAGGCCCACGATATCGCGCAGCCAGGGCCCGGACCAGAGGCTGATCAATGAGAGGTAGGCTGCTTGCGCAAGGATCGCCCAGGGTGCAATTTTCCAGAATACCGGGCTGGCAAGGATTGTTCCGACTCCGGCCATCTGTTCACGCAAGGTTTCACCTGAAGGTTCCTGCTCTTGCTCCGGAACCACCACGAACACGACAATGGCGGACACCAGGGTCAATGCGCTGACCGTCAGAAACACGCCGCGCCAGTCCGTAACGTGCAAGGCCGCCTCGACCGGAGTCGTCGCTGCCATAGCTCCGACCCCCCCCGAAATCATCTGGATCCCGTTGGCGAGCGGCAGCCGGTCGGTCGGAACCCAAAGGACAAACGCCTTGAACGCGGCCATCAAACAGGCCGAAACACCCAGACCGATCAAGGCACGACCGATCATCAGCCCGGTCAGCGACTCGGCCTTGGCAAAAAGCAGAGCACCAAGTGCCGCAACCAGCAGTAGCGCAGCTTCAACCCGTCTCGGGCCGAAGCGGTCCAGCAACACCCCCAGGGGCAGTTGAAACGCAGCAAACGACAGGAAGTAGGCTGAGGTCAGCAATCCCAAACTGCCTGGATTGAGGCCAACATCACGGACCAGGTCGGGTGCGATGATCGCATTGACCGTACGGTAGAGGTAGGAAAGAAAATACCCCAGTGCAAAAGGGCAGAAAACCCGCAGCAGTGTGGCTGAGTTCATTCTCATCAAGCGATCCGATCTTGTGCTCTGAATTCCTCATTCCCTTTTACACCATGTATCATCTCTTAAATTCACTCTTCATGCCATATCAAACCACTCAACCTGACTGAACCGCTTGTCTTTTATATACTAATCCGTTATATATTGCCTTTCTTATATCAACCCCTCGCGAACAGTTCGATTTCTGTTGCGGGTTCTACAAATCGTCAGGAGTCCAGACCATGCCGATGTCTCAAGCTTTCAAGGATCGACTTTTTCCGAATGTCAACGAAATTGCCGAGCACTTTGGCACACCATTTCATATTTACGACGAAACGGGCATCCGTGAGACCGGGGAAGAACTCAAGCAGGCGTTCGCCGACATCAATAGCTTCCGTGAATACTTTGCCGTCAAAGCCCTGCCCAACCCACGCATTCTCGAAATCATGCAAGAGATGGGTTTCGGGTTCGATTGCAGTTCCATTCCAGAGCTGATTCAGAGCCGTCAAGTCGGCGGGCGCGGCGAAGATATTATGTTCACCTCGAACAATACCGACCCGGAAGAATTCTCCGCAGCCGCAGCCAACGGCGGTTGCATCCTTAACCTGGATGACATTTCCCTGATCAGGAAAGTCCCCGATTTCCCCGAACTGATCTGCTTCCGCTACAATCCCGGACCGCGCCGCACCGGCAACATCATCATCGGCAACCCGGTTGAGGCGAAATACGGCGTCAGTCACGACCAGCTGGTTTCCGCCTACCGCATGGCGTTGGAGTGCGGCGCCAAACGCTTCGGACTGCACACCATGGTCGCCTCCAACGAACGGGATTACACCTACATTGTTGAGACAGCCCGCATGCTGCTCGAAGTCGCCGCGATGATCGAAGATAAACTTGGCATCTGTTTCGAATTCCTGAACCTGGGCGGCGGGCTCGGCATCCCCTATCATCCGGACGATGCTCCGCTCGACCTCATCGCCATGGGCAGAGAAATCACTGAGCTGTGCAATATTTTCAAAAAAGAACACAACTGCAGCCCCAGGATCTACCTGGAAAGCGGCCGTTGGATGACCGGCCCGCACGGCGCGCTGATCACCCGGGCGATCAACAGTAAAAACATCTACCGTCAGTATATCGGCGTCGATGCCTGCATGTCCTCTTTGATGCGCCCCGCCCTGTACAACGCCTACCACCACATAGACGTGATCGGCAAAGAGGATGAGCCTAAGTCCGAAACTTACGATGTGGCCGGTTCCCTGTGCGAAAACAACGACAAGTTCGCCGTTCAGCGCGAGCTGCCGCCCATCCGCGAAGGCGATCTGCTGGCGATCCATGACACCGGCGCGCACGGTATTGCCATGGGCTTTCAGTATAATGGTCGGTTGCGCCCGAAAGAGCTGCTGTTGCGCAGCGACGGCACTGTGGAGTTAATCCGGCGGGCCGAAACCGTTGACGATTATTTCGCAACACTCGATTTTGAACCGGATACCTTTACCTGTTAGCAAGTTTGATTTTCACAGAACCGGCAATCTCATGAACAGGCATCTTAGGGTGAAGACTCACGTCTGCACCCTTTTGTTTTCGCTGCTCCTGCTGCCCGACTTGGTCAGGAGCTGTGACAATGTTTGTCAGATTCCGCCTTCTGCCCTCCTGAATTCTCCCTGCGGAATGGCTATCACACACATTCACGCTTTATCCTGTGGCCTTTTGCACTGATCTCCCCATCGCGCACCCATTCGGCATGAATATAGCATTATAGAAACTTTAACGTTTGCCAGGGATCGAGAGGATATTCTCAATGAAAAAATTCAGCCTGCTTCTGACCATTCTACTTGTCAGCGCCATTCTTTCCTGTCCGGCCCAGGCCGTCATTTACAAGTATGTCGACGAAAATGGCCGACTGTTCTTTGTCGATGACGAACACAAAATTCCACCTCAATACCGCCAGAAAACGTCCGCCATCAAGGAGCAGAATGACGGCCTGACCGCTGAAGAATTTGATGCCTACCAGGCACAGCGGGCTAATGAACTCTCTGAACGGGCCCTCAAACGCAAAGCGCAGCAGCAAGCCGAACTCGACGAGTTAAAACGTGACTATCAGACCCCGGTCATGGTGCGCGGCAACCGGGTCATGGTGCCGGTCGAAGTTGCCGTACGTAATCGCAAGGCGCACGTCCTCCTTTTACTCGATACGGGCGCCTCCCGCACCGTTTTTCACCGTGACGCATTGGCCGACCTGGCACTTCCTGAAGGCGAAAAACTCCAGGCCGTGATCGCCGGAGGCCGCACGATCCCCACTGAAAAAGTGAAAGTGCGCTACCTTGAGGTCGGGCCGTTTCGCGAGAAAGGTGCAGAGATCATGCTCATTGATCCGGTCAAGTCAGGGCTGCCTTTCGACGGCATGCTCGGCAACGACTTCCTCAGGCGTCATCCCTACGAAATCGATTATAAAAACGAAATTCTTTCCTGGAAGATGTCTGATTGATCCAGGATCCGGCACCATCATGAATGTCATCCTGCTGACCAAAAACGATTTCGCTGCGGAAGGGATAGTGTCCCTGTCGGACCGGCGGTTGCAGCACATCAGGACGATCCTCGCCGGCGAACCGGGCCGCAAGCTGAAGGTCGGGATGATCAACGGCAAGCTTGGCCATGCCGAGATCCTGAAGATCGGTCCGGGCAGTGTTGAGCTCAAGGTCACCTTCGACAGGGAACCACCCCCGCCTTCAAACATTTCCCTGCTGCTCGCTCTCCCGCGACCGAAGGCCCTGCGCAGAATTCTACAGTCAGTCACCGCGCTTGGCATCAAGCGCATCATCCTTATCAACAGTTGGCGCGTCGAGAAAAGCTATTGGCAAAGTCCGCTGCTTGTCCCCGAGACCCTCCGGGATCAGCTGCAACTCGGCCTCGAACAGGCGTGCGACACGGTATTGCCCGAGGTTTTGCTGCGACCGCGCTTTAAGCCCTTTGTCGAAGACGAGCTGCCGAACCTGACCATCGAAATGACCTGTCTGGTAGCGCATCCCGGAGCTGCCGTCCCCTGTCCGGCAAATCTTTCGGCTCCGATCTGCCTGGCCATCGGTCCGGAGGGCGGCTTCATCCCCTACGAAATCGAGAAATTATGCGCCGCTGGTTTTCGCAGTGTGCATATCGGAGCACGAATCCTGAGGGTCGAAACGGCTGTTTCAGCCCTGGTCGGCCGCCTATCTCCAGCCTGAAAAACACATTTCACTTCTAAGAAACAGACGTAACCGACAGCCTCCAAGACAGACTTTCCCCCAGATAAATTAGCTGTAAATAATTTTTTAATCCTTGCCAGATAAACAGCTAGTTGACTCTGCTAAACATGTAACATATCAATATTAATAGTGAAAACGCTTAAATGCAATACAAAACCATAATAGTCAAGATTATGTAATAATAACTAGACTGATTTACTTTATTTAACGATAATATACTTGACTGTGAAGCTAGTGAATGAGGCCTGACTCTCAAACGAGGGACGACCCATGCTGAAAAACACACGAACTGCTGCACGGAAAATCGTAGGTCCCGTTCAACTTGCCACACTCTTTTCTCTCGCCTTCTTCACTGCTGGCATCATCACCTACGACAGCAATCCAGGGCTACTGGCCCAACACATAATCTACACCGGGATCTTTTTCCTGTGCATGTGGATCGCCTGCCGGCTTTTCTCCGACGGGGTCGCTCGCCGACTGCGCCTAGAAGGCGTGGACACGGATACAGCGGGTGACATGGTCTACACCTTCGTCATTTACCTTGAGTTCATCAAGCACGTGGTCGGTGTCAGCTTCACCCTCGGCTGGATTGCAGGGACCCTGTTGTGCTGGGAGTACCTTGGCGACCGGGTCATTCTCATTCCCGTGGCGGCAAGCCTGGGTGTCTCCCTGATCTGCTTCATGGTCACGTCCGGCCTGTCCAGATTTGTCGACCAGTTGCGTTGGCCAGAGACCGAAGAATAAAAACAGACTTCTTCTGCATCTCTTTATGACCGGCTGAACATCAGTCGGCCATTTTTTATGCGACGGCAAATTGTAACAGGAAGAGTTAGAATAACGACAAGCGGAAAGGATCGATCTTGCAGAGATCCAGCCCGGAACAGACAGGCAAACTGGTTCCACCACGATGGATCAGGACGACATCGCCGAAGACTTCTGGCTCGACAGGCTCTTCGTCGATCCGGCCGTTGCGGCACTCAATCTGAGCAGGGCAGGTCGTCAAGAGAGGCGCGCGCACGATTGACCCATCTGTTGAGATGATTCCGAGATCATTTTCGACATCCAGGCAGACCCTGCCCTGGCTGACAAGCTTGCGGATCATCGGCAGGCTCTTTTCACCGGGGATGTTTAACACGAAATCGCCGCCCGGCCAGAACAGGGAGCGGGAATCCCGCCGGCCTGGCCAGGAAGCCCGCACGCGGGGCGCATCACCCCCGATCATGGCCAACCAGTATGTCACCAGCGCGACGGGCCTGCCCCCCGGAGCATACCAGGAGATCAAGCCGGCCGGCAGTCCCTCGACCGGTTTCCAGTTTCGATATGATTCCCCCATACCAGGTATCCCGACCTCCCCGCCCTTGTATGATGAGCCAATAAAGTCATCTACAACCTGACAGTCATCGGTTTCTACAAACCTAACAAGGGAATTATACGCGAAACTTATTATTTGGGACACATGTTTTCGGAAATTATTCTTGACACAGATAATAAGGTTTACTACAACAAATGTAACTGAAAATGGAGGTTATCCCTGATGAGACTATCGACAAAAAGCCGCTATGGCCTACGGGCAATGTTTGATATGGCGTACCATGCCGGCACCCTGCCGGCCCAGATCAAGAACATCAGCCGTCGCCAGAACATTTCACCACGCTACCTGGAACAAATCTTCCAGGATCTCAAGAAAGGCGGTCTGCTGAAAAGCCGTCGCGGCCCGCAGGGCGGTTATTTCCTGTCCCGCAAGCCCCAGGACATTACGGTCAAGGAAATTCTTGACGCCGCCGAGGGGGAAATGGCCCTGGTCGACTGTGCCAAGTCGGGCAAAGGCTGCAAGAAAACCTGCGAATTCGACAACCACTGTGTCACCCAGCAAGTCTGGGACGAAGCGAGCAGACTGCTCAACGAGTACCTGGGCTCGATCACTCTGAAAGATCTCTGTGACCAGGGCAAGACAATGGGCATGGAAAAAGAGCTGGATCACCGTTTTATGTATTTCATCTGAACGAGAACTGCGGAGGAAACAGCATGGCTAACACCTTTGCGACACCGCTTGACCGAATTTTCAACACGCCCCTGGTTCAGCTGAAAACACCGGAAGGCTCTGCGACCCTGTGGGGCAAGATGGAGAACACCAACCCCGGCGGCAGCATCAAGGACCGCATCGCCCTGGCCATGATCGAACAGGCCGAACAGGACGGACTGCTGAAACCGGGCGACACCATCGTCGAACCAACCAGCGGCAACACCGGCATCGGCCTGTCCCTGGTCGGAGCAGTCAAAGGCTACAAAATCGTTTTGACCATGCCGGACACCATGTCGATGGAGCGCCGCCGCCTGCTCGGGGCTTTCGGAGCTGAACTGATTCTGACTCCCGGCGCCCAGGGAATGCGCGGCGCTATCGAGAAAGCTGAAAAACTGGCCGAAGAGCACCAGGCCTTCATGCCCCAGCAGTTCAAGAACCCGGCCAACCCCCGCGTCCACATGGAAACCACCGGCCCGGAGATTCTGCGTGACCTGGACGACCAGGTGGATGCGTTCGTGGCCGGCGTGGGAACCGGCGGGACGATCACCGGCGTTGGTCAGGTTCTCAAACGGAACAACCCGGATGTCCTGATCGTTGCCGTGGAGCCCGAAGATTCTGCGGTTCTGTCCGGAGGCGAACCAGGTCCACACAAGATCCAAGGTATCGGCGCCGGCTTTGTACCCGACATTCTCGACACCAGCATCTTTCAGGAGATCGTGACGGTCAGCAACGACGACGCCATGCAGACCGCCCGTGACCTGGCCCGCTACGAAGGCATCTTTGTCGGCATCTCTTCCGGAGCCAACGTGCTGACTGCCCGCCAGATCGCCGAGCGCCTCGGTCCTGGCAAAAACGTGGTCACCATCCTGTGCGACACCGGCGAGCGCTATCTGAGCACCGGAATTTTCGATTGACCATCACCCTGTTTCCAGTCACGACGCCCCCGGCAACCCCGGGGGCGCTTGCGTCTTATGACCCTGCAAAACAAACTGAATGCACTTAAAAAGCGCCTTGCGGAGTTTGATGCGGCGGCCATCGCTTTTTCCGGCGGCGTCGATTCAACCTTTCTGCTGTCTGTCGCCCGAGATGTGCTCGGTTCTGAGCGGATTGTCGCCCTGACTGCATTCTCCCCGATCTTTCCCTCCCACGAGTTCGAAGAAAGCAAGGCCCTGGCAATGGATCTGGGTGTTCGGCAGATCGTCGTCACAAGCAACGAACTCGATCTTCCCGATTTCGCCGCCAACCCGCCGCTGCGCTGTTATTACTGCAAACGGGAGCTCTTTGCCCGCTTTCTGGCCAGGGCACGGGAACTGGGCATCCTGGTCGTGCTGGACGGCTCGAACCTCGATGATCTGGATGACTATCGCCCCGGCCGCAAGGCCCTGGCCGAATTGAAGATCGCATCCCCACTGCTTGAAGCGGGCCTGACCAAGGCGGACATCCGCGAACTAAGCAAGCAGGCCGGCCTACCCACCGCAGACAAACCCTCATTCGCCTGCCTCGCATCACGTTTCCCCTACGGCACCCGCATCACCCTGGAGCGACTGCAGCAGATCGAACGCTGCGAAACCTTTTTGCGGCAGCACGGGTTCCGGACCTTCCGGGTTCGCCATCATGGCGAGATCGCCCGCATTGAAGTTAATCTTGACGAAATGCCCAGAATGATTAAAGATAGGCTCCGGATTGCCTTGCTGGCCGAATGCAAGGCAGCCGGGTTCACCTACGTTGCACTTGACTTGGGAGGCTACCGCACCGGCAGCCTCAACGAGAGTCTCTTTCTCGATACCGATTAGGAGTCTCTCGAGCGTTTCAGACTGGCTCTTACCTTCCCGACCTCGAGAGGGCCCATGAACCGTACCCTGGCACTCATATCCGTCTGCTTCTGCGCCGGGTTGCTCGGTGCGCTGTGCAGCAGCACCGTCACCTGGCTGTTCGGCGGGTGGGGCATTCCCGACATGCTCGGCGTAAGCCTGGCACCTGACTTCACCAAGCAATGGCTCTACCCGCAGCTGATATGGGGTGGGCTCTGGGGCCTGGTTTACTTCCTGACTGTCGGTGCCCGCTCATCGCGGCGGCATTGGACGCGTAAGGCCCTCTGGATCAGCATTCTGCCGAGCGCCTTCCAACTGTTCATTGTCTACCCCTACTGGACCCACCACGATCTCCTCGGCTTTGGTCTAGGGCAGTTCACAGCCGTTTTCATCGTCGCCTACAACCTGGTCTGGGGCTTGTCCACCGGCATCTTCAGCCGCCTGCTCTGGGGCCGCAATTGAGCATTCAGGGGCGCCTCCTGCGCACCGCACTCCTCCTCTGCCTGGCCCTGTTCCTGTCCTGCACCGTCACCGCCGCACCGGCAAACCCCGCTCTGCAGG